>JALWYT010000204.1 GCA_026992705.1 Thiotrichaceae bacterium | reverse complement strand
AAATAGTACACCTAAAACTAATGTTGACATTAACTTACTTCTCATTTTATCTCCTTAAATTTTTTTTCATATGTACAATCGTCAATTATTAATATTAGTTTAGCATAAAATTCAAAATATTTATTTTAATTGGCTAGATGAAATATAAATCACTATGCACTAAAGTTATGGATTCAACTAAAAAGCCAAAACCAATTTACAACCAACCAAAAAAGACCAAACAAATATGAAACTAAAATCACTATTATCACTTTCTTTAGTAGTAGCATTTAGTACATTTATTGTTGCTTGTAATGATTCTTCATCAAAATCCGATGATCAGAGTAATCAACAAGAGACGGCTACAGAGCAAGCCGCTGGTATGGCAACGGCAGATGCTTCTGCCGCTATCACGAGCTTACAAAAGACCGATGTAAAGCTTGGTGACGGCGATGAAGCGGTGGCGGGTAAAGTTGTTTCTGTGCATTATACAGGCTGGCTTTATGACCCTAATGCGGCAGATAAGCATGGTGCGAAATTTGATAGCTCACGCGATCGAGGCACGCCGTTTGAGTTTCCGTTGGGTGCGGGGCGTGTTATTCAGGGTTGGGATCAAGGTGTTGTTGGTATGAAAGTTGGTGGACAGCGGACTTTGATTATTCCTGCGGATTTAGCCTATGGTGCTCGCGGTGCGGGTGGGGTTATTCCACCGAATGCGACCTTAGTTTTTGATATTGAATTGCTTGCCGTTAAATAAAAATATTATTCGTAGCCCGCATGAAGCTTTGCGGAATGCGGGGAATCATCCACTGCTTTAAAATTCTGATAATATAGCGGAAAACTCCCTGCGTTACCTTGCTCTTCACGCAGGCTACTGAATAGCTCCGGTTGGCAATATGCTCACAATCTACACCTCCAATAAAATCGAAGCTCTATTGACGATATTAAGTCATAATATCCGCTCGCAACCGCTGGATTCTCCATTTGATGCGGAAATTATTGCTGTCAACAATATCGCCATGGAACGCTGGTTGCAGATTAATTTGGCTCAGCAAATTGGGGTTGAGGCTAATTATCATTTCCCACTACCTGCCCGTTTATTATGGGATTTACTCAAGCAAATTTTCCCGAATATTCCTGAGCAAGACCCTCTAAGTCGCCCTGCCCTGCAATGGAAAATCTTTTCGACACTGCCAGATTTGCTTGCGGATCAAGCCTTTTCTAGCCTCAATAATTATGTGCAGAATGATCAAACTGGTTTAAAACGCTGGCAATTGGCAGGGAAAATTGCCGATAGTTTCGACCGCTATCAATATTATCGTGATGATTGGCTAAATGATGCGGTTGATGATAACCGCTGGCAAGCCTTGTTGTGGCAAGCTATTACGCGTAATTTACCCCAACATAAAACCCAATTGGTTGAAGGTGTTAAGCAAGCTTTGCTCGAGCAAAGCGTTGACACTCGCCAATTACCTAAACGCATCAGCCTGTTTGCCCCAAGCACCCTACCCCCTTTATTGCTGAATACCTTATTATTAATGGCTGAGTCCATTCAATTGGATTTTTATCTGCTCGCACCGACAAATCAATATTGGCTTGATTTAATCTCAGAGAAGCAAGCCGCCAAACTTCGCTTAAACAAGCCAGAAACCGCTGTTTATATGGAAACAGGTAACCGTCTATTATCATCATGGGGACGACAAGGGCAGGTGTTTTTTGATCAATTAATCACTGCATCAGAGCAAGCTGAGAATATTGATTGTTTTGTTGAGCCTGATACGCAAAGCGTTCTCCAGCAAATTCAACACGATATTTTCATGCTAAATGATCCCAAAAAATCAGGCGAAAAAATCCATATCGACAATGACCAAAGCATTATTGTCCACTGCTGTCATAGCCCTTTGCGAGAAATACAAGTCCTACATGATCAATTATTGGACATATTAAACAGCAATTCACAGCTTCGCCCTGAAGATATTCTCGTCGTCGCACCTGATATTTCACAATATGCCCCTTATATTGAAGCGGTATTTCATAAAAGCGAACACCAGCCAACTATCCCTTGGAATATCAGCGACACAGCAAACGACAAAGATATTCCGCTTATTCGGATTTTTCTGCAATTATTCAGTCTGCCAGATAGCCGTTTTGAACGCTCAGAAATCCTTGCCTATTTAGATGTGCCAGAAGTCCAACAAAAATTTGGGCTAGACAGCGACGATATAGAACAGCTTGAGCAATGGCTGGAAGCAGGAGCAATACGCTGGGGAAAAGATGCACACCACAAGGCAGGGCTAGGCTTGCCTGATATTGCCCAAAATACATGGAATCAGGCACAGGATCGCCTATTTATGGGCTATGCCATTGGCGAAAATGACGGCTTGTTTGATGAAATTGCCCCGATTAGCCAAATCGAAGGCAATAGCAGTGAGATTTTAGGCAAATTCTGGAGCCTTTTTGAGCAATTAAAGCAATTTAGCCAGCGTCTAGCTCAAGACTATGACCTGCAAACATGGCATGAAATTGTCAATGAACTACTTGATAGCCTCTTTGATGATGCCTTTTTAGACGAAAGCCATTTGCAAACCATTCGTGAAACCATTAATGATATTGTCCAACAAGCAGAGGATTATGCAGAGCCTATTTCGCGGCAATTATTACGCAAAATTATTGAAAATCGCCTAGCGGATCATGCCAGTTTACACGCTTTTATGAGCGGTGGTGTATCGTTTAGTGGCTTTAAGCCCATGCGAAATTTACCCTTTAAAGTGATTGTCGTGCTTGGCTTAAATGATGGCGACTTCCCACGTCAAAGCAGCAAAACTGAATTCGATTTAATGCAACAGCACTATCGCGTCAGCGATCCTGACAGCCGAAATGAAGACCGTTATCTATTTTTAGAAACGCTACTATCAGCTCAAGAGCAATTAATCCTCAGCTATATTGGTCGCAATATTAAAGACAACACTGAAAAACAAGCCTCTGTGCTACTCAAAGAATTGCTGGATTATTTAGATGCTCGTTTTATCAGCGATACTGCACTGCCCTACTCCGAAACAATCACCACAATTCACCGCTTGCAACCGTTTCACCCCGATTATTTCCTCAAGCCCAAAAGTTATGCTCAATACTGGTGTCAGCTTGCCGAAAAAATCCAAACAAATACCTCCTCTCCACAACAAGACTGGGGAGAATATAGCTTAGAAGCTCCTGATAATGCGTGGCGACAAATTGATGTTAATCAGCTCATCCGTTTTATTCGCCACCCTATTCGCTACTTTTTCCAGCAACGTCTAGGCATTTATCTTGAACAAGACGAAGCTACAATCTCAGACGATGAACCGTTTGAACTCAATGCATTAGAACGCTACAAGCTAAAAGCCCGCCTACTTGACGAATGGCTACAAAAACGAGCCATCAGCAGCACAGAATCCGAATTCTACGCTGAAGGTATTTTGCCGCATGGGAAAATGGCTGAAGATGTTATCGAAAAAGTGGAAGAAGAAATCAATCCGCTACTCGACGAACTCAATGAACTACTCGCCGACAAACAGCCAGAGCCTGTATCAATCCAGCTAAATTTCCGCAACCACATTGCCGATGACTGGCAGATACAAGGCACTATCCGCAATATCTACCCCGAACTTGGCTTAGTCGAAATCAAATCAGGAAAACTCTCAGGCATCGACAAACTCAGCTTTTGGATTAACTACCTACTCTACCGACTCGCAGAATCCGAAGCCCCTGCGAGTGATGGCTATTATATTGATATTGAAGGGGTTTATCATGTAAAAGCTGATAATATCAGCCAAGCTGAAGCCACAGAATACATTGAAGACCTACTCGCACACTACTGGACAGGCATAAGCCGCCCGCTTGCACTACTCCCTAAAAGCAGTGCCGAATTGATAAAACAAGGCGAAAAATTCAAAGGAAAAAACAGCATCACTTGGCACGGTACAGGACAATTCAACGCCCCCATTGGCGACCTACACGACAGCTACATCCAACTCGCTATCCGAGGCATACAAGAACTTCCTATTGACAGTGAAGAGTTTAAACTGGTGACTGAGAGTATGTATCGGTTTAATGATAGATTTGAGAAAGGATGATGATTGCCAGTTTAGGGTGGTACTATACGCTTGTCCCCAAATAAACAAGGAGTGATGCTCAGACACTATACAAAAGCTAGCCTACTCCTCCCCGGCTATGCTTAAATCACGCTTTTTAAATTCCCTTAGAAAGCATTATGAACAAATGGCAATTCTGGATTGATCGTGGTGGTACGTTTACGGATATTGTGGCGTATAAGCCAGATGGTGAGGTTATGACTCACAAATTATTATCGGAAAATCCCACGCAGTATAAAGATGCGGCAATTCAGGGGATTCGGGATTGTTTGGGTATTGAGCAGGGGCAGCCTATTCCTAGCGATAAGATTGCACTGGTTCGCATGGGGACGACGGTTGCGACCAATGCTTTGTTGGAGCATAAGGGTGAGCCGTTGTTATTGGTGACAACGCGGGGGTTTAGGGATGCTTTGCAGATTGCTTATCAGCAGCGTCCTGATTTGTTTGCTTTGGATATTCAATTGCCTGAGATGTTGTATTCCTCGGTAGTTGAGGTGGATGAACGCTTGGATGCTAACGGTAATGTATTGCGGGCGTTGGATAGGGAGGCGGCGAAACAGCAGCTACAGCAGGGCTATGATCAGGGTTTACGCAGTGTGGCGATTTTATTGATGCACGCTTATCAATACCCGCAGCATGAACAGCAGTTGGCTGAGCTTGCGAAGCAGATTGGTTTTACGCAGATTTCTACCAGCCATCAGACTAGCCCTCTGATTAAGTTTGTCAGCCGAGGTGATACAACGGTGATTGATGCTTACCTCTCTCCTATTCTGCAGCGTTATGTGGAGCAGGTATCTACCGAGTTGCCGAATGTTTCCTTGCAGTTTATGCAGTCCAATGGTGGATTGATTCATGCCGATGCCTTTCAGGGTAAGGATGCGATTTTATCGGGACCAGCTGGCGGTGTGGTTGGCATGGTGCAGACGGCAAAGGCGGCGGGATTTGATAAGTTGATTGGCTTTGATATGGGCGGTACGTCAACCGATGTTTGCCATTATAACGGGGAATATGAACGCACTTTAGAATCACAAATTGCAGGCTTTCGGGTGCGTGCTCCGATGATGCAGATTCATACGGTGGCAGCAGGTGGGGGTTCGATTTTGCATTTCGATGGCTCACGGATGCGAGTCGGTCCTGATTCGGCGGGTGCAAATCCTGGCCCTGCGGCATATCGCAATGGTGGCGAGTTGACCGTGACCGATTGCAATGTCATGTTGGGCAAATTACGCCCTGAGCATTTTCCTGCAATTTTTGGTGAAAATGCGGATCAGCCTTTGGATGTGGCAATCGTTAAGCAGAAATTTCAGCAATT
>JALWYT010000203.1 GCA_026992705.1 Thiotrichaceae bacterium | reverse complement strand
ACGTACGGCATATAGACGTTCATTTAGTGAAGGAATGGCTGTATTTGAACTTGATCGAAAATCAAAAGCATCATTAGAAATTGAAGAGTTAGGTAAGGTTTTGTATTAAAAAAGCTACATTTTTTGTTAAAAATTATAACAATATAATACATATGTGCTGTATGTATAGGAGATGATTATGTTAATAGCACGTTGGTTAATATTACACCCAATTATTCTTGTGTGGGCTTTAACTCTTTTAGCTCTGCTTCTTGGTTATAGCATGGATAAAAATTACAAAGATAAAGGTAAAGAAGTACAAGTAGCCTCAGAGAAACCTGTTGAGACAGCAACAATACAAGAACCCACTTCAAGTGGATCTAATGAGTTTGGAGAAAAAACGGCTGGAGCATTAAAAGAAATTTTGACAGAAAACAAGCAAACGGCTGATACACTACAAAATACAGTAAAAACTGTTGCTGGAACACCAGCAGAAGTCACAAAAAATCAAATATCTCCATTAGCAGAAAGTACAAATACTATAAAAGCAAATCAGGCAATTAATTTGCTACGTTTAGCGAGGAAAGCTTATTGGGCTGGAAATTATGATATTTCAATTAGCTATTATCAAAAATTAATTAAAATACAACCTGACAATATTGATAATAAAGGTGAGCTTGCTAATGTTTATTGGAAAAAAGGGCAGCCACAAAAAGCAGCTGAACTATATGCAGATATAGCAATGCCATTAATTGCTTTAGGTAAGATTAATCAAGTTAAAACAATGAATATATTTATTCAGCAATTTTTACCTGAAAGAGCACAAGAAATTACAGAAAAATTAAAGCATTAATTTAGGAAGCAATATGACACCAGCAAAGCGTATGCAAAATCGTATTACACGTTTACAACAACAATTAAAGCGTGAAAATCCTATTTTAGTAAGAGTAGTTGACCAATATCGAACACTTGATGCAATCGCTATAAAGATAGGGCTACTCTCACCAGCAGAGTCATATGCAACGCAAATATCATGGTGGCCGTTAGTTTCAGTTCTTGGTACTTTTTCTGCAGGGAAATCCAGTTTCATTAATAGTTATTTAGATATAAATCTACAAGATACTGGAAATCAAGCTGTTGATGATCGTTTTACAGTAATAACCTATAGTCCTGATTCTACACAACGAACATTGCCTGGTATTGCTCTAGATGGTGATCCACGTTTTCCTTTTTATCAAATTAGTGAAGAAATTGAGAATGTGTCTGCTGGCGAAGGTGCTAAAATCGATAGTTATTTACAAATGAAAGTTGCTCCTAGTGAGAAATTAAAAGGAAAAATTCTCATTGATTCACCTGGTTTCGATGCAGATGAACAACGTAAATCAACACTGAAAATTACAGATCATATTATTGAATTATCGGACCTTGTTCTTGTATTTTTTGATGCACGACATCCTGAGCCAGGTGCAATGCAGGATACACTAGAACATCTAGTCCGTAGCACACAGCGACGTAATGATAGTAATAAGTTTATCTTTATTTTGAATCAAATTGATACTTCTGCAAAAGATGATAATCTAGAAGATATTGTTGCAGCATGGCAAAAAGCATTAATACAAAGTGGTTTAGGTTCAGGTGATTTTCGTGTTTTATTTAATGATAAGCTGGCAGAACCTGTAGCAGATAAAAATGTATGGGCACGTTATGTTGCTAAGCGTGATGCAGACTATAAGCAAATATTAAATCGCATTGACAGTATCAGTATTGAACGTATTTATCGAATTATTGGTTCAATGGAATCATTAGCTAATCAAATAGAGCAACACGCAATACCTCGTTTACGAGTTGCATTACAACATTGGAAGCGGCAAGTTTTAATTTATGATGCAATCATTTTTATGATATTGTTTATTCTATTCATTAGTATAACTATCTCATTAGGATATTGGCAGGGGATACTATTTTTACCTCCCTGGCTTTCGCTATTGACTTCATCTCCTAGTTTAATATGGAGTAGTTTGGCTATAATATTTAGTTTGCTATTAGCAATACACTTTTATATCCGAAAGAAAGTCGCAAAAAAAATTGCAGCGAACTTAGGGGATGATGAAGCCTATGGGCATTTATCACAAGCTTTTGTTAAAAATACACGTTGGTGGAGAAGTTTATTCCATTTTAATCCTATTGGTTGGAATAGTGCTGTGCAGCACAAACTTGATGCTATCCGTGATTCTATTGATAATTTTGTGCAAAAATTAAATGATCGTTTTACAAACCCATCAGGTGGGATAAACAAAAAAAGTTAACCGCAATGCCCGTTATTTCCTTAACCTTAATATCTACCGCTCAGAAAGTTTTTTCATATCTTTATGGAATATGAAGCAAAACTATAAAATTTGATAAAAATTAACATTTGTTCTCTACTGTAAGTAGAGCTACTGGTAAGTTTAGTAGTTTCATTTAATTTTTATAGCAATTTGAGGAGGAAGCTATGATACCAGATGATGTGGTTGATATATCACGGTTGCAATTTGCCGCAACCGCTTTATTTCATTTTTTATTTGTACCATTGACGCTAGGCATGACATTTATATTGGGGATAATGGAGTCCGTTTATGTCATGACGGGCAAGCAGATTTACAAAGATATGACCAAATTCTGGGGCAAGCTATTTGGTATTAACTTTGCGTTAGGTGTTGCCACAGGACTAACAATGGAATTTGAATTTGGCACTAACTGGGCATATTACTCGCATTATGTCGGTGATATTTTTGGTGCTCCGCTCGCCATTGAGGGCATGATGGCGTTCTTTTTAGAATCAACCTTTGTTGGTATGTTTTTCTTTGGTTGGGATCGCCTCAGCCGTGTGCAACATTTGGTTGTAACATGGATGATGGCAATCGGAACGAGCTTATCCGCACTTTGGATTTTGATTGCAAATGGCTGGATGCAAAACCCCGTTGGTACAGAATTTAATATCGAAACCATGCGAATGGAGATGACCAGTTTCGCCGATGTTATTTTAAATCCCGTTGCTCAAGTTAAGTTTATTCATACAGTTGCAGGCGGCTATGTTGCGGGTTCGATGTTTGTGCTTAGTATCAGTGCTTATTATTTATTAAAAGGACGTGATATTGGCTTTGCTAAACGCTCTTTTGCAGTTGCTGCGGGCTTCGGTATGGCCGCTATTTTATCTGTTATATTATTAGGTGATGAAAGTGGCTATGAAGCAGGTGAAGTACAAAAATATAAGCTCGCTGCAATAGAAGCAGAATGGGAAACCGAAAAACCACCTGCAGCATTTACATTAATTGGTTTACCGGATCAGGAGGCTCAAGAAACACACTACGCAATTAAAATTCCCTATGTCATGGGGCTAATTGCAACCCGTTCATTGACCGAAGAAGTCACAGGCTTGAAAGACCTAATTGAGCATAATAAAAGCCGTATTCGCAATGGTATGGTGGCTTATGGCTTATTTGAAAAAATTCGCAAAAAAGAAGCAACAGAAGAAGAAAAGACTAAATTCTTAGAAATACGTAAGGATTTAGGTTATGGCTTGTTACTCAAACGATATACTGAAAATGTTATTGATGCGACACCAGAACAAATCGATATGGCGGCAAAAGATAGTATTCCTCATGTACCGACCTTATTTTTTGCATTTCGTATAATGGTTGCTTCAGGTTTTTGGATGCTATTGGTTTTTGCTATAGCATTCTTTACAGTTGCTAAACGTACCGCATTTAAAAATAAGTGGGTATTAAGAATGGCACTTATTAGCCTACCTATTCCTTGGATTGCCATTGAAGCAGGCTGGATTGTGGCAGAAATGGGTCGTCAACCTTGGGCAATTGGTGAAATCTTGCCAACATCACTTGCCGTATCATCACTGTCTTACAATGATGTATTAATCAGCCTGATTGGCTTTGTTGCGTTTTATAGCCTGTTGCTCATGATTGAAATGTATTTGATGGTTAAATTCATCAAAATCGGTCCAAGCAGCTTGCACACAGGGCGTTATCACTTTGAAAAACAAGGTGGTGGGCATATCGGACACGCTCCTGCCAATAAACTTAACGAGCTATCATAGGGAGGAATAGAAATGTTATTAGATTATGAATCCCTCAAATTAGTTTGGTGGGCATTAATTGTTGTATTGTGGATTGGCTTTGCATTAACCGATGGCTTCGACTTTGGCATCGGGGCACTGCTGCCTTTTGTTGGCAAAACCGATGTTGAGCGTCGCGTTATGATTAACACCATCGCACCGCATTGGGACGGCAATCAAGTTTGGTTGATATTAGCGGCTGGGGCATTATTTGCCGCTTGGCCCTTAGTTTACGGTGCCGCATTCTCAGGCTTTTATTTTGCCATGTTGATTGTGCTATTCGCCTTATTCTTCCGACCTGTTGGTTTTGATTATCGCTCCAAGTTGGAAAACTCTCGCTGGAGAAACGCTTGGGATATGAGTTTAAGCTATGCAGGTATCGTGCCACCGTTTATTTTTGGCGTTGCGGTTGGCAATCTATTCTTAGGCGTTCCGCTACATTATGATGAATACTTACGAGCCTATTTCGATGGCGGCTTTTTCAGCTTATTGCGACCATTTGCCCTTGTTTCAGGCTTATTAGGCGTTGCCATGCTAACCATGCACGGAGCCGCTTATCTTATGGTCAGAACATCACCTGATGAAATGGTACACAAACGAGCAAGAAACTACCTATCCCTACTCGCTATTGCGGTATTTGTGCTATTTGCACTAGAAGGCGTTTGGCTATGGTTAGGCATAGACGGCTTGCAGATTACCTCTGCGATTGACGGTAATGCTCAACCGAACCCAACCACTAAACAAGTCTCACTTGTTGCAGGGGCATGGCTAAACAATTACTCAATATACCCGCTAACCATACTTGCTCCCGTTATGGGCTTATTGGGTGCATTTGGTGCTTTTATTATGGCAAGAGCCGAAAAACCGGGCATGGCATTGCTTAACACAAGCATTAGTGTTATCGGCATAATCTGCACAGCCGCCTTCTCGCTATTCCCATTTATTATGCCCTCCAGTGTAAACCCAAGCCACAGCTTGACTTTATGGGATGCAACCTCAAGCCATTTAACGCTAAACATTATGCTAATCGCAACCGCTATCTTCCTACCCACACTCATCGGCTACACAATCTGGTGCTACCGAGCCTTATGGGGCAAGATAACGGAAGAATTTATTGGTGATAATGATCATTCATTGTATTAAGAATTAATAGCTCACTGGGTTAGTAATACTACCTAACCCAGTAAAAACAAAAGGAGAAAAACAATGTGGTATTTCGCATGGTTACTCGGCGTACTACTTGCCTGCTCATTTGGCATTATTAATGTTATGTGGTTAGAGCTAAATGGTTTAGACGAGGGAGAATAAATTTATTAAGTTGGAATAATTATTT
>JALWYT010000202.1 GCA_026992705.1 Thiotrichaceae bacterium | reverse complement strand
ATTAATCGCGGTAAACGCCAGCATATTGAAGTTGGGCATACGCTAGGCATTTATACCAATGGCAGAACTGTTATTGATAACAAAGAAAAAGCCCATGCTCAACAAGCCATTAAGCAATACCGTAAGGAGCATCCTGAAGCATATTTCAAGAAACAGATTGATGAATTGCCTAGCTATGACGTTGAAGTTGAGTTGCCGCCAGAGCGAATTGCTACGTTAGTCATCTATAAGGTGACAGATAATGTCAGCTTTGGTCTAATTGTCGATTCTGAGCGAGCAGTACGAAACGGAGACATCATTGGCAACCCATGACGCGATTGAAGATTGTTTGAGATTACATCGAGTTACAGGTATTGGACCAAAAACCTTTCAAAAATTAAGGGGGTATTTTGGCTCAGTATCACAAATTATTGATGCCGCAAAACAAGCATCACATGATGAGTTGCGGCAAGCAGGCGTAAGTAATCGAGCCATTAATCATTTACGTAAATTAGACGATATTTCCATCCGAGAGGATTTAACTTGGTTAGAAGCCAGTGATCAACATCATATTCTAAGCATTGATGACCCACGTTACCCTCATTTATTAAAAGAAACTGCTACAGCCCCAATCCTTTTATTTGTTAATGGTAATATTAATATATTATATGATCCACAAATTGCCATTGTCGGCAGTCGTAGCCCAACACAAAGTGGGCGTGACCTTGCCTATGATTTTGCTAAACATCTTGCGACATCAGGTTTATGTATTACCAGTGGCTTGGCATTAGGTGTAGATGGCTTTAGCCATAAAGGAGCATTGGATGCAGGAGCTCCTACAATTGCCGTTACTGCAACAGGTTTAGACCGCGTTTATCCTGCTCGCCATCGCAAACTTGCTCATCAAATTGTTGAACAAGGAGCTCTTGTTTCTGAATTCCCGATTGGTACAGAAGTTAGATCTCAATATTTTCCACAACGTAATCGTATTATATCAGGTTTAAGTGTTGGTGTATTAGTGGTTGAGGCAGCCATAAAAAGTGGCTCATTAATTACTGCAAAACAAGCTAGTGAACAAGGTAGAGAAGTTTTTGCCATTCCAGGTTCTATCCATAACCCACTTGCTCGTGGTTGCCATCATTTAATTCGCCAAGGGGCGAAATTGGTGGAAACGGCTGAACACATCTTAGAAGAAATTAAAAAAAGTCTTGAATTACACCTACAACCGTCTGATAGTTCACTGTCTACACCGTCAAACTCAAATACTCAACAACAATCTGAGCTTGACGCAGATTATCAAAAAGTATTAGATAGTATGGGCTATAGTCCTGTCTCAATTGATTATTTAGTTACACAAACAGGATTGACCGCAGAAGAACTTTCCTCCATTCTCCTGATGCTAGAACTCCAAGGCTTTGTAACATCAAGTGGTGGAGGTCATTATACGAGGCTTGCAAAAAAAGGTTGATTATGAAAGAAAATATGTTGGATATACTTTTTTATCTATTTGATAATTATCCAGAAGTTGATGATTCTATTACTTTTCAAAAAGACCAACTTCAATATTATTTACAAAGTGTAGGCTTTCAATCAGATGAAATTACACGAGCGTTTAATTGGCTAGATAAATTAGCACATGACGGTGATTATCCAGAAAAAACACAAAAAGCAGAAACCTATCGTATTTTTGCACCAGAAGAAACACGTTGGATTAATACAAAATGCCAAGGACATCTCTACTTTCTTGAGCAAGCAGAAATTTTAGATATGTCAACACGAGAACAAGTCATTGATCAGATTATCAGTTTAGAAGACCCCAATTTTGATTTAGATAAACTCAAATGGGTGATATTAATGGTGATGATTAATCGACCAGAGGGAGAAAATCAAGACTTCCTTTGGATTGATACCGTTACCACTGCTGGTCAGGTTAATGAGTTTTATCATTAAATATACTCTGAATGCACACCGAAAGTTACAGGTTTAGAAAAATATAAAAAAGTTAAAAAGTAATGAGCGAAAATCTCGTAATTGTAGAATCTCCCGCTAAAGGGAAAACCATCGAAAAATACTTAGGCAAAGGCTTTCATGTGCTTGCCTCTTACGGTCATGTGCGTGATTTACTCTCCAAAAATGGAGCAGTTGATCCTGATAATCACTTTGCTATGCAATATGAAGTGAATGATCGCAGTGAACGATATATTCGTAAAATTATTCAAGCACTCAAAAAAGCCAATACACTCTATCTCGCCACTGACCCCGACCGCGAAGGAGAAGCTATCTCATGGCATTTACTTGAATTACTAAAAGAACGAGGTGTATTGAACAATAAGGAAGTACATCGTATTGCTTTTTATGAAATTACTAAAACAGCCGTTAATCAAGCCATTGCCGAACCACGTGGTTTAGCTTATCCCTTAATCGATGCCTATAAAGCTCGCCGAGCATTGGATTATTTAGTCGGCTTTAATCTTTCCCCCCTGCTCTGGAAAAAGATTAAGCCTAGCTTATCTGCTGGTCGCGTACAAAGCCCTGCTCTGCGAATGATTGTTGAACGTGAGCAAGAAATTGAGTCATTCACTCCCCAAGAATATTGGACACTGACGGCTCTTGTCAGTAAGGATAAACAAGACTTTGCGGCTCGTTTGCATACATTGAATGGTAAAACGCTTAAGCAATTTGATATTAATACCGAAGCCCTTGCAAAACAGACAAAGAAAAAATTACTTAACGATGCCAACGGCACATTAACGGTTACGCGATTAGAAAAGAAACAACGCAAACGCAACCCGACTGCACCGTTTACCACTTCAACTTTGCAACAAGAAGCAGCCCGTAAACTACGTTTTAATACCCGTCGCACCATGCAGGTTGCCCAGCAATTATACGAAGGCATTGATTTAGGTTCGGGTTCAACGGGTTTAATTACTTATATGCGTACCGATTCGGTAAACCTTGCCAATGAAGCGATTGCTGAAATTCGTGATTTAATTGTACAACGCTATGGTTCAAATAATTTACCCGCTAAACCACGCATTTTTAAAAACAAATCCAAAAATGCACAAGAGGCTCACGAAGCCATTCGCCCAACATCGGCAATGCACATTCCTGAAGAAATTCGCCCTCATCTAACAGATGATCAATTCAAACTGTATGATTTAATCTGGAAGCGTACTGTTGCATCACAAATGATACACGCAACGCTGGACACTGTATCCGCCGATTTATCTGCCAGTGAGGGCAATTTCTTCCGTGCAACAGGCTCATCTATTCGCTACCCTGGCTTTATGGCTGTCTATCGTGAAGGCGTAGACGACCAAAAACAGAAGGACGACAATAAAGAGAAAATATTACCTGCTTTTAAAGAAGGTGATAAAATCAATCTAAAGGATATTGAAGACAAACAACATTTTACCGAACCACCACCACGTTATACGGAAGCCAGTCTGGTTAAAGCACTGGAAGAATACGGTATTGGTCGCCCCTCGACCTACGCCAGTATAATTTCAACCCTACAAGCTCGTGAATACGTTGAGATAGAACAACGTCGCTTCTTCCCAACAGATATTGGCAAAATTGTTGGGCATTTTTTGGTTAAACATTTCACCCAATATGTTGATTATGACTTTACTGCCAAACTAGAAGATGATTTAGATGCTATCTCGCGTGGTGAAAAACAATGGGTTCCTGTATTGGAAAGGTTCTGGAAACCTTTCCATGAATTGGTACTAGACAAAGATGCAACCGTTAGTCGTGAAGATGTCATGCAGAAGCGATTTATCGGCAATGATCCAGAAACAGGTAAGCCAATTTCCGTTCGTATGGGGCGTTTTGGTCCTTTTGTGCAAAAAGGCACAAAAGATGATGAAGAAAAACCACAATTTGCCAGCCTACGACTAGGACAAAAAATGGATGAGGTCACATTGGAAGATGCTTTAGTATTATTTCAGTTGCCACGTTTTTTAGGTGAAACCCCTGAAGGTGAAAAAATCCGAGCTAATATTGGTCGCTTTGGACCTTATCTACAATATGCCAATAAATATTATGTTTCTTTAAAAGGCGATGATGACCCTTATACCATCACCCTAGAGCGTGCCAATGAATTAATCGTCGAGAAAAAAGCCTTTGAAGCCAGTCGCTTAATTCAAGAATTCCCCGAAGCGGGAATCAAAGTACTCAAAGGTCGCCAAGTGGGATGGTTCCCCTATGTTACTGACGGCGATAAAAATGTCACAATTCGCCCTGATGGTAAAATGCCAAAAGATGAGAAAATGGCAAAAGCATTAGAAATGGCAGCCAATCTAAGCCTAGAAGAATGCCAAGAGCTAATCAAAAAAGCACCTGCTAAAAAAGGCAGAAAAAAAGCGACAATTAAAAAAAGACCATAACACATAAAAAAGCAACCACAAAAAAGACGTAAATTACTATTTATCTGCAGATTGACGATATCCTAAAACCAAATCAGCAAAAAAAGGAAACAAATATGAACCCTAATTGGAAAAAATTCTTAATCAAAAATGGTGCCGAGTTTGAGGGTGATACCTTGGTTTCTTTTGGCAATCCTGAACGTGAACGCCGTATTCATCAACAAGGACTTGTGCTTTGTGATTTATCACATACTGGCTTAATTCGTGTATCAGGTGATGATGCAGAAAGTTTTTTACAAAATCAACTCAGTAATGATGTCAGCGAAGTGACTGATACTCATAGCCAATTAAGCAGTTATAACAACCCTAAAGGGCGCATGATTGCCAGTTTGCGGTTATTAAAATATGAGGGTGAATTTTATCTTGAGTTAAACCAAAGCCTTATTGCACCGTTACTAAAGCGGTTAAGCATGTTTATTATGATGTCTAAAGTCAAATTAGATGATGAAAGCTCTAATTTAATTCACTTTGGTTATACGGGACCTAGTGCAGAAATCTACCTAACCAAGGTCATTGGCGATATACCCAAAGAAATTAACGATAGTGTAGTATATAAAACACTAACAATTACTCGTTTACACGGGCTAATGCCCCGTTTTGAAATTCTTGGTAAATTGGATGACGCAAAAGCTTTATGGGAAAGTTTAGATGTCAATGCTGTCCCAGTGAATTGTGAAGCATGGCGACACTTGAATATTACAGCAGGTATTCCCGTTATTACTGAAGTCAGTTCAGCAGAATGGGTTCCACAAATGCTAAATTATGACCGTATAGGTGGTATCAGCTTCAACAAAGGTTGCTATCCAGGACAAGAAGTTGTTGCTCGCCTAAACTATCTTGGCAAAACTAAACGCAGAATGTATCGTTTACTTGTTAAAACCGATCAATGCCCAAGTGTTTGCGATATTATTACAGCAACAGATCAAGATGGAAATCGTAGTGAGGCTGGTAAAGTTGTTAATGCAGTTATAAATCCTGCTGACCATGTAGAAATGCTAGCTGTATTAAAAATAGCAACATTGGAGCAAACATTAGATTTAAACGGTGCAAAAGTTGAAGTATTA
>JALWYT010000201.1:5806-17934 GCA_026992705.1 Thiotrichaceae bacterium | reverse complement strand
ATTCAAACTCTGCTCGTTCAGCTTCTAATACAGCTAGGCTAATATGTTTGCCAATTTCGTCATCGAAGCCTGCCCAATCTTTGTAGCCAGTTAGTTTTTCGACAATTTTATCTTTCATTTCAAAGTCTTCTAAACCTTCTTCTTGTAGTGATTTAACACTTTCATAGATTATTGAAAGATAATTTTTATAGGACTCAAGTAGCTGTTTGTCGCCTGTTAGTCCATGCCCTGGAACAACTTTATCAAAATTATCTTGTAATACTTGGTCAATAACCGAAATATTACCACGGAAGCTAGCATCTGACATGCCTGGGATGCGTTTATTAGTCATATTGTCGCCAGTGAATAATACCTTATCTTCTTTTATTTCAAACATTGCATCGGTTTTTGTATGAGCATGTTCGCTGAGATAAACCTTGATAGTGACATCGCCTGCTTTAATTTCCTGCCCATCTTCTAAGGCTTCTGTTGGAATAATGGCTTTTGTTCCATCGGTTGCTTTATTCGTTAGCTTTGATATTAAGCCAACCCATTGTTCAGCATCTCCCGCTTTAGCAGCTTCAATCATTTTAGGGTGTGCATAAATTTTTACATCAGGGTTTGCTTCAAAAAAGGCTTGATTACCTAGCCAATGATCGCCATGCACATGCGTATTAAACACTTGAGTAATTGGTTTATCCGTAATTTTTTTGATATGAGCCAATACCGCACGCCCAACTTGTAGGCTAGCCCCTGGGTCAATAACAGCAACGCTATTTTCACTGATAATAAAGGCAGGGTTATTCATAAAGCCTTTATTCTCAGGGGTTGGCATTTCCAAAGGACCATGTATTACATAAACATGGTCTGATATTTTTTCTGGTTTATAGTCGTTTAGTAATGCCTGATGAACACTATCCACAGTGCCACTTGTTATTGGTTCTGCGAAGGCAATGGTGCTAACACTAATAATAGTACCTAAAAGTAGGCAAGAAAGCGTAGTAAATTTCATTATATTAGCTCATTTGGTAAAAAGCTGACAATACCTTAAGCTATAATATAGAAACAATTAGGGAAAATAGCTATTTCTAAACAAGAAGATAGCTTAAGAGTTAAAAATCTTCCATATGTATAACAGTGTAAGCAGGCTCTTCATAAGGATGTGTCATTTTTAGAGCTTCAACTGCTTTTTGAATTTGAGAATCACTGCAAACCATTTCAACACGATATTCTCCAGTAGTTTCTAAAGCACCTTGTACACCTTGAAAAGGTTGACTTCCATCCATTGGCATAAATTGCCCCTCACCTAAGGTTTGCCATGAACAGTTTTTGTAGTTACCAATTTGTCCTGCACCTGCTTCAAAAACAGCTTGCTTTACTTTGTCACAATGAAGTATGGGTACATAAAAAGCCAAATGATACATTAGCTAACCTCGTCCTGTGTTTTTATTAATACTAGACAATTTGCACGCTAGCACCTCGAGAATGAATCCATGCTTAAACAACAATTATTGAGCATAAAATATGCAATTGTGAGGGTGAAATTAGTTGTTTATTGAAGTTTATCAATGGACTGAAAATATGATAAAAAGTTCTGAATGGAATTATCTAAAAGATAAATGACTTACTGCTGCTTAAATCAAAGCATTACCAGCAATTGATTGATAATGTTATCTATATTTTTAGTTGCTTCGGCTTCAATATTTTTAATTAAATTAGTTTCGCCGGCTGTTAATACGCCTGTTAGAACCGTTTGTGTAGCGGGATATAAGCCAATACCTTGTTTATTTAAAGCAGCAGTAATATGCATCAAGCCTGTATCCATGCCAATAACGGCTTTGGCATCGGCAATAATATTTGCTAATTCCGATAGTGTGCTTTTGGGTAATGTAATCGCATATTTGGATGATTGGCTAAGCTGTTCGGCTCGCTGTTTTTCTCTGTCATTCCCCCAAGGAAACAACACATAAATATCCAATGCCGCCATCGCTTGAATTAATTTTAGCCAAGCTTCCATTGACCATTCTTTATTTGCTTTGCTTGTGCCGTGTAAGGCAACGATATAATGTTTGTCTATAAAATCATGCGGATTATGAAACTGGGTAAGATCAATGCCGTAATTTAATGGCATATCATCTAATGAATAAGATAAGGCTTGTGCAAATAATTGTCGGTTGCGGTGAATAGCGTGTTGGTTTCGTGACACGTTAGCTTTGTGCTGATAAAAATAGGATGCCAACGGTTCGCGGATGCTGTGTTTGTCATAGCCCCAGATGCTTGCCCCTGATTTTACCCAGCGAGTCAATATGGCACTTTTTAATAAGCCTTGTGTATCCACAACCAGATCATAATTTTTAGCTTGTAACTGCTGTTTGCAAGCACGGATTTCTTGCCGAGTTTGTTTTGCAAAAGGTATTTTTCGCCAACGCCGCAAAGCAACTGGAATTACTCGATTGATATAAGCACTCCAGCGTGGGACTTCTTGAAAGTTTTCCTCAACTAGCCAGTCAATATCTATATTTTTATGTTGTTGAGCCGCATCGTAAACAGCAGGCAGCATGTGAACCACATCACCGAGGGAGCTTGTTTTTATGATAAGGATTTTTTGCATAGTGTGGTTTATCTGGTTTTGTAACGAGTCTGTAGCAAGCTGGTAAGTGATTGATTATTCGGGACGCTGTAAATACATCCATGTAAGCTCTAAGGAAGCATCCCTGCTGCCTAAGCCCGAATAATCAATCACTTACCAGCTTGCATATAAACTGCACGGAGTCGTTATTTGTTTTTTACAATAAGAAAAAGCGAAAAATAATCGCCATTTTCTTGGGTTAAGTTGTTGATATTATGCTCAACTTTTTCATGTTTTTGTCCTGCTCTTTCGATATAGCAGCTGTCTTTTTCGCGTTTGCTTTGTTGGATTAGCTTAATAATACGTTGCCGATGTTTGCCCGCTTTCATAATGACGACTGAGGCAAAATTTTCTAAGGCGTAACGTAATTCTTGATCGCTGTTTCGGGATGATAGCACAGCGAGGCTGTCATTTTGTTGTACTAAAGGGATACCTGCTAGTGCTGAGCTTGCATGAATGGAGCTGACTCCAGCGATGCTTTGGCAGTGGTAGTTTTTTGATAAGCGTTGATACAAATAAATATAAGAGCCAAAAAAGAAAGGGTCGCCTTCGCATAGAAAGACAACTTGTTTGCCATGCTCAAGCTGTTTGGCAATTGCGATTGCAGCTTGATCGTAAGCTTGCTTGATTTGCTCTCGTTGGATGCTCATGGCGGGCATGTGAATAGGGAGTTCGGTTTGCTTATCAATCCATTGGCTTGCAATGTCTCTGGCTAATGATTGCCCGCTTTCTATTTTGAGGTAGCCAATAATATCGGCAGATTGGATAAGACGAACTGCTTTTAGGGTTAGTAATTCAGGATCGCCCGTGCCAACGCCTACACCATAAAAACAGCCGCTCATGATTTATCCTTGCTGATTTTAATTAATTGCACAGGGAGTTGTGGGCGTAGGATTTCTTTATTTGCTAATGTTTCAGTTTGCGATAGGCTGATTTGAATTTTATCAACCTGCTGATTTAATTGCTTTTCTTCAATAAATTTCATGACTTCATAGCGTGTGGTTTCAGTGACACAGGGAATAACGATACAGCCATTGGGCTTTAAATAATGCTGCCAGCATTGTTGTAGCGTTTCAGCTAAAAAGGCTCGGCTGCCACCAATAAAGATTTTATCCGGTCTGGGCAAGTCGCTAAGGGCAGAATGTGGCACAGTTGCTTCAATAATATGCAGATTATTCACAATGCCAAACTTTTCACGATTGATATGCAGATAGTTTAACCGCTCTTTATGGTCTTCCACCGCATAAATCTGGCTTTGCAAATGCCAATATGCCCATTCGACGGCTAATCCACCACAGCCTGCTCCTAAGTCCCAACAGATGTCATTGGCTTGTGTTTGTAGCATCGTCAAAGCCGCTAGGCGGATATTTTTTTTAGTAATCATGCCTTTACCCGCTAGGCTGCCTGTCTCAAATAAGGAATCAGCAATACCGGGGAATTCAGGCAATATGCCGCCTTTGCCATCGGTATAGACAATCGTAATATGCAGTGGATGAAAGTCATGCGAGCAAGCTAATAATTCATCAAGGCTGAATGCTTGACTCTTTTCTGAGGCTGTGCCCAAAGCCTCACAGACCCAGATTTTTGACTGTTCAAAACAGTGGCGATGCAATTCTTTGGCGATGGCTTTGGGGTGGCTATTGGCATCCGTTAATATGGCATACCATTGGTGATTACGAAGTTGTGGGCGAAGGCTGATTAAAGGGCGCCCGTGTAGGCTAATAATTTTAGCCTGCTGCCAGGGTTGTTTGATTCGAGCAAAAGCGGCTTGAATGCTGGAAATATTGCTGTAAAAGTGCAGCTTTTCTAAGGGAATATGACGGCTTAACCAAGCCCCAATCCCAAAAAACAAAGGGTCGCCAGAGGCAAGTATGGCGATATTTTTATCACCGTAATATTCAATCAGGGATTGCAAGTTTTCGATAGGGCTAGGATATTGGCAATGTTCGGTTTGCTTGGAGACTAAATCCGCAACGAATTCGATTTGGCGGTTTGAGGCAATAATTACATCGGCTTGTTTGATAGCTTGTATGGCTTCTGTGCTGAGTGTTTGAATATCACCTAAGCCAAGTCCGATAACGCTAATCACAGATAAATATTTTGTTCAATTCGTAATAAGGCATTCATGGCTGAAGCCGCTATTGCACTACCGCCGACTGTGCCTTCAACGGTAATACATTCGATGCCCAGTTTTTCATAATTTGCCCAAAGTTCCTGTTTGGACTCTGCTGCACCAATAAAACCAACGGGGGTGGCAATGACCAAAGCAGGTTTTGGGAAGCCATCTTGCAAGACTTCTAGCAAGCGAAATAGAGCGGTGGGGGCATTCCCGATTAGCACAATGCTGTTTTTGATGTGGGATTTCCACGCATCAACTGCAACCATGCTACGGGTTTTATTATCTGCCTTTGCTTGAGAAATAACCGATGCTTTATTGATAAAACACTCAGGCTCTTGGTGCATCATGCGAAGTGTTAAAGAGCATTTCACCATTTCTACATCACAAATTACGCTTTCCTGATTCTTTATTGCGGTTAAACCTGCGGTAACCGCATTTTCTGAAATTTTTATATGATCCACAATACTCGGCAAACCACAGGTATGAATCATCCTCATGACAATTTGTTGTTCCTCTCGATTAAATCGGCTGAGGTCAACTAACTCACGAATTTGCTCAAATGACTCGCTTTCTATTTTTGCTGGGTCGCTAATGTATTGAGGCATAATATTTAGTGATTATGATGGTGGTGATGATGACCGTGATCATGCGAATGCGAGTGTGTATGATCAGCATCCGTGCCTGAACCGCGAACATGGTGATGATGCCCTTCTTGCGGAGCACCCACTTTATGTTCATTACCCAATATTTGCACTCGATATTGGCACATCTGACAGTTCATATTGCCTGTGCCTTGTTCTGCCTCTTGTAGTTTATCGACAAAGGTGTCAATCACCAATGGATGATCATTGAGATATGAGGCTTTAACTACCTGCACTTCTGGATATTTGGCTTGGTAATCATCCGCCCAAGCATAAATTCGTTTAACTAAACGTCCTGTAAATAAAAAATAGGGAAAAACAATGACGTTTTTATAGCCTAAACCATGAGCTTTTTCCAAAGCTTCATCTACCAATGGTGTCGTTACCCCGCTATAACAGGTAATTGCCCAACCAAAGCCCATGCCTTCTTCCAGCATACGGGTAATTTTAGAGATATTGGAATTAGCATCAGGGTCGGATGCTCCACGTCCAACCACGACTAATAATGTGTCTTTGCGTTGATAATCACGACTAAACTGGCTTTCTGCTTCTTCAATACGAGCCGCTGCTGCCTGAAGCATTTTAGGCTGTACGCCTAGCTCAGTCGCATAGGTGATTTTTAAACCGTCATGCTCTGCCATCAAAGTATTTAGTTCACTAGGTATATCATTTTTAGCATGTCCTGCTGCCATTAACATACCGGGCAGTCCAATAATTTCTGTTACGCCTTGTTTGATGAGTTTTTCAACCCCTTCGGCAATAACAGGTTTGGCAAATTCTAAGTAACCGGTTTCAATTTTACGATCAGCAAAGCGGTGTTTTAAATGCTCTGCAACTTGTTCAAATTCACGCAGGGCATCGACATCACGCGAGCCATGGCCAATAACAAGGATAGCGGGTTTATTCATTATTTGAGTCCTTAACGGGAGGAAGGGAATTAGGCGATGCTTGAGTTCTTTATGACATCATCAGGTGGAGGTAATTGCAGAAAAAAGCCATTTTCTTGCAGGTGTTTAATCACTTCTTTGGCATCAGCATTGGCGAGTTTTCTATTTTCATCCAATTCAAATTCAAAGGAAAACTCGGGTTTGCCGAATAGTTTCATTAATTCATCTGGAACTTGGTCAAAGTTATTTTTCTCAGTAATGTAAAGATAACGACCCTGTTTCTTTTTACTTCGATAAATACAGCAATTCATAGCTTAATTTTCAATTTTCGTCAGTTTTTCAAGCTCACTTATACTATCAGCCTTTATCTCAAAGGCAATCACTCCCTTATCTTCTTGCTGTTCAATAAATAAACTATTTGCTGTTGCTCGGAGTACTTTACCTTCCAAGATTTTTCCATCTTTCTGTATAATACGAATATATGTGCCTTTGAGATCAGCAATATTCTCTATTTTATATGCTTGGAACTTTAATAAATACAGAGGTTTCTTAGGTAATGGAAGTAAGTCTCCAGTAGGTATATAGCCAAGCATTTGCTCTTTTTTAGAAGCTTGTTCTTCTACATTGGCAGTAAGAGGTGTGTCCTTTTGGGTATTAGCTGAATGATCTAATAATTGTATCTCTGTGCTTTTAACAACATCTTGTTGATCTTCTGTTGCAATATTTATCCCATAATTTTGTAGTTCATGAATAATATATTGTTTGCCACCACCATACCAAGCACCTAAAGTTAACAATATACCAATGATACCAAGATAAAATCCAATATATGCCCGATGCCAAACGGTAGGCAATATAATAAAATTTAAGAAAGGGAATAATGTAATAATGCCCGTGAAAAAATGATGCTTAAAACCTGATATAACAACAATTAATAGCCCGACAATAAATAATAAAATACCAATTAATAATGCAATGGATAGTGCTATTTCCATTTTTATCCCCCATTCTCAATGTTTAGGCAAAAACCTGAACCATCATAAAGATAGTAGTTATAATATCAAGTACTTAGTAATGGCTCTTTATGTTGCGATACTGAGCTAGTATCTTTGTGTTCTTCAGTTACTATATCTTTTTCAGCTTTTTGGGTATTTTTCTTAGCTGAGTACTGAGTAAATATTTTCCACAATAAAACCAGTGTAAGTAATAGTGAAAATACTCCAATTACTATAATAAAGCCATCATCTCTATTCTTTTCTTCTAGTTTTGGTACTGTATTTGCTACGGTTGTTGTTGGCACTTGTTTTTTATTATCTATACCCTCTAGCTTCAATGAGCCACTTGAAGCTTCTTTAGTTAACACTTGATCAGGGGCAATCGCTTTTAAACGGTTAAATAAGATTTGGTTTACTTCCGCTTGCTTTTTTATTGTTTCACTTGCTATTGCCTTCATATTTTCTAATTGAGCAATATGTACATTTTTTTGTTGTATAATCTCTTGCAAATGTTTAATTTTGCTCTGTAATGTAGCAAGACTTTCTAGTTTAGCTGGTAGAGCATTTTGCTTTATGTCTTGCTGAGAGCTAGACCTACTTAATGTTGCAAGTTGTTTCTTTAAATTTCTAACTTTTCTTTGCTCATGTTTTAATTTTTTTTGCAAACGGCGTAATTCTCGTTGCGATGCTTTGTAATAGCGTTTATAAATCGAACTTTTAGTTGTGGAATCATAATATTTTGGTTGCAACTGACTTTTTATCGTTTTACTGTGGTGACTGGCTTTTTTACTTTGCTCCCATACTTTATTATGACGTTTTGCTATTCGTAATGCTTGTACTTGATTCAGCTTGTTTATTTCACTAAGGCTAGGTAAATATAAAATTACGCCTGCTTTTAATGTATTAATATTATCACTTTGAAAAGCATCTGGGTTAGCTAGTCGTATCGCTAGCATCATTTGCTGTGTGGTTACATCGTAGCTGGGTCGATTGCGGCTGGCAATATCCCACAGTGTTTCTTTAGGCGCCACAGGTCCATATTCAGCTCCATTAGCAGTGAACAAGAATGATATAGTTAATATCGTTGTAATTAATAATTTTTTTATCATTGTCAGATTAGCCTATCTGTATAATGAGTGTTACATTATTTGAATGCTTTAAGACAATATATGAATGACTTTACCAAATACCACAAAGTGGGCTATCGAAACAAGCACTTATAGTCTAGTTGGCAATATCCTACTCAAAACACCTATTGTTATCCCTACACAAAAATATAGAACAAAATAGATAACACTGCATAATATTTACATCTGAGTTACTTATTATTTACTTATGAACATACCTCTTACTGTATGTAATCGACTTGATGCAAGATATTCCCGATAATTTGTATAGTAATCTTAAAAATTATGATTGAAAAGCGACTTTATCGCCCATACGATGAAGCCTCATTTTCCGCATGGAGCATATAACGTGGAACAATATAGAGGAACAACCATTGTATCCGTCCGTCGAGGTGATCGTGTTGTTATCGGTGGGGATGGACAAGTATCACTTGGCAATACCATTATGAAGGGTAATGCCAGAAAAGTAAGACGTTTATATAATGATAAAGTGATTGCAGGCTTTGCAGGTGGCACAGCCGATGCATTTACATTATTTGAGCGTTTTGAAGGTAAATTACAAGAATATAACGGCAATTTAACACGAGCAGCTGTAGAGCTTGCTAAAGATTGGCGTACCGATAGAATGTTACGACGCTTAGAAGCATTGCTTGCTGTTGCTGATAAATCAACCTCATTAATTGTAACGGGTAATGGCGATGTGATTGAACCTGAAAATAGCTTAATTGCTATCGGCTCTGGCGGTGCATTTGCCCAATCAGCAGCCGTTGCTTTATTAGAAAATACAGATTTACCCGCAAGAGATATTGTTGAAAAAGCCTTACATATTGCAGGTGATATTTGTATTTACACCAACCATAATCACACTATAGAAGAATTATAGAGGCATTATTATGTCGATGACACCCCGCGAAATCGTGCAAGAACTAGACACCCATGTTGTCGGTCAGGATGAAGCAAAACGCTCAGTCGCAATTGCTTTACGTAATCGATGGAGACGACAACAACTTAATGATAACTTACGTCGAGAAGTAACCCCTAAGAATATTTTAATGATCGGACCAACGGGTGTAGGTAAAACAGAAATTGCCCGCCGCTTAGCTCACCTAGCCGATGCTCCATTTATTAAAGTTGAAGCAACAAAATTCACAGAAGTCGGTTATGTCGGCAAAGAGGTCGATTCTATTATCCGTGATCTAACCGATATTTCTGTCAAACTTGTGCGTGAACAGGAGATGAAGCGAGTTAAACATCGTGCAGAAGATGCGGCTGAAGATCGTATTTTAGATATTTTGATTCCACGCCCAAGAGATGAAAATGGTGGTTGGATGAATGAATCTGAAAGCCAATCCAGCACACGCCAAAAGTTTCGTAAAAAACTCCGCGAAGGGCAATTAGACGATAAAGAAATTGAACTTGACGTAAGAGCCCCCAAAGTTGGTGTTGAGATTATGGCTCCCCCAGGAATGGAGGAAATGACAAGCCAATTGCAAGGCATGTTCCAAAATCTCAATAAAGATAAAAAGAAAACCCGCAAACTAAAAATTAAAGAAGCCCTTAAATTATTGGCAGAAGAAGAAGCCGATAAAATGATCAATGAAGAGGAGCTCAAAATCCAAGCACTCAACAATGTTGAGCAAAATGGTATCGTTTTCCTCGATGAAATTGATAAAGTTGTACGTAGTGGCAATACTAGCGGTGCAGACGTATCCCGTGAAGGGGTGCAACGTGACTTGTTACCATTAATTGAGGGTAGTACAGTGAGTACAAAGTATGGCATGGTGAAAACTGACCATATTTTATTTATTGCCTCAGGTGCATTTCATTTAGCAAAACCCTCAGATTTAATACCAGAATTACAGGGTAGGCTACCCATTCGTGTAGAAATGAAAGCACTAACCGCACATGATTTTGAACGTATTCTTGTTGAGCCTAATGCATCACTCACTGAGCAATATATTGGTTTGTTGAAAACAGAAGGCGTAGAACTTAGCTTTGCCGAAGATGGGGTAAAGAAAATTGCGGAAATCGCCTTCCAAGTGAATGAAAACACAGAAAACATTGGAGCAAGACGTCTACACACCGTCATGGAGCGCTTGCTAGAGGATATTTTATTCGCCGCTCCCGATTGTGAGAGTAAAATCGTTATTGATGCGGAAAAAGTTGAAAAATCATTAGGCGAACTCGTACAAAACGAAGATTTAAGTCGATACATTCTTTAGAGAAAATATTATGGCAACAGCACCTACAAACATCGCATTACATCAAAAATCACGTATTCTTGAGATTACTTGGCCAGATGGCGTAACTCACCAGTTATCCTGTGAATTCTTGCGAGTACACTCCCCCTCAGCAGAAGTACAAGGGCATGGTATCGGTCAAGGCACCCTACAAATTGGCAAAGAAGATGTGAATATCAAAGATATTGAGCCAATTGGCAATTATGCTGTGCGGTTAATCTTTGATGATAACCATGACAGTGGCTTATATGACTGGGCACTGCTACGACGTTTCGGGGATCATTACGATGAAATGTGGGCAGATTATCTCAAGAAACTAGAAGAAAAAGGTTATCAACGCAAGAAGCCAGGGCAGATTATTTAATATGTACAAAAACCACGACATCACACAAGAAATTTCTCAGCTAAAATACAATGAGGATGGCTTAATCCCCGCGATTGCCCAGCAATATGACACGGGGGAAGTCCTAATGATGGCGTGGATGAATCAAGCATCTATTACCGAAAGCCTAGCAACGGGGCGGGTCTGCTATTGGTCTCGCTCACGGCAAAAATTCTGGCGTAAAGGTGAAGAATCAGGGCAAATTCAACAGCTAAAATCCATGCGATTTGACTGCGACAACGACACTATACTCCTGCAAGTTGACCAACTCGGTCCTGCTTGCCACACAGGGAGAAAAAGCTGCTTCTATAAATTAGTGCAAGGGGATTCTGTTATTATTGACTCCGAACCCCTGATTGATCCCAAAGAGCTTTATGGCAAAAAATGACACAATTTAACCCCCTAAAAACACTCCTATTACTTATTATTCGAGCCTATCAACTCATACTTAGCCCACTACTTGGCAGCAATTGCCGCTACTACCCAACTTGCTCCTGCTACACCCACACCGCAATTGAGCGTTACGGAGCCATCAAAGGCATGTGGCTAGGACTAAAGCGAATTTCCCGCTGCCACCCTTGGGCAGAGGGCGGCATAGACCCTGTACCTGAAAAAGATCAAACTTAACAATATTATGCTTATATTACTATATAGTAATAATCTTATATGTTATTGATAACATTGACTATATTATATATTTGTGGTGTATTAGCAAGGCTGTAAAAACCGTGGATAACTTCCATCGATTTTAGCAGTATTATTAAAATTAAAGTACCCTTGAAAAAAAGCTTTGATGAGGTCAGCTAGGATAAATGAAGCCTTGGCTATAGTGCTATAACTTAACTACTAAGGTTATAAAGCTACTCAAGGATGAATATGTCAAGTCATGAGTCACTTTTCTAATGAACGAATTTTCCTCTGAGAAAATTCGTTCCTACTTAATCAGAACTTTATTAAGACAGCTCTAGTTAGGTAAAATGCATTAACCAATAAAATGTTACTTATGATTTGAGCATATTAAAATAAATGTTATTTACATGGGTATTTTATCAAAACAATATTAAAATTTATTTTTTAGGAGTTTGAGATGGCTCACGTAGTCGTATTAGGTGCAGGTACAGGCGGAATG
>JALWYT010000201.1:0-5796 GCA_026992705.1 Thiotrichaceae bacterium | reverse complement strand
CTTAAAGAGTAATTCAAAAAATTAGAGTAATAGAAAAATTAATTAAAGGAGTGTTTGTATGGCTCATGTAGTCGTGTTGGGTGCTGGTACAGGTGGAATGCCTTGTGCTTATGAATTAAGAGCAGAATTAGGTAAAGGGCATGATATTACGGTAATCAATGAACGTGATTACTTTCAATTTGTACCATCTAATCCATGGGTTGCAGTTGGTTGGCGAGACCGTAGTGATATTACCTTTCCTATTGAAAAGTATTTAAGCAAAAAGAATATCAATTTTATTGCAAGCCGTTGCGATAAAATTGATGCAGAAAATAGCAAGTTAGAACTGGCTAATGGAGAAACGGTTAATTATGATTATCTTGTGATTGTCACGGGACCGAAATTATACTTTGAAGAAGTTGAAGGAACAGGACCTGAACATCACACACATTCTGTTTGTTCAGTCGATCATGCTGAAGCCTTTAAAGCAGACTATGACAAACTTATTGAAAAAGGGAGTGGTAAAATTGTAATTGGTGCAGCTCCGTTTGCAAGTTGTTTTGGTCCTGCTTATGAGTTTGCAATGATTGTTGATACGGATCTTCGTAAGAAAAAAATTCGTGACAAAGTTGATCTACAGTTTGTAACGTCTGAGCCCTATATTGGTCACTTAGGTCTTGGTGGTGTTGGTGACTCAAAAGGTTTACTTGAATCAGCCATGCGTTCTCGTCACATCCCTTGGATCACTAATGCAAAAACTAAAAAAGCAGAAGCCGGCAAGCTCTTTGTTGATGAGCTCGATGATAAAGGTGAAATATATAAAGAACATGAAATCGACTTTGATATTGCAATGATGCTACCTGCATTCTTCGGTGTTGATGCCGTTGCTGCCGTACCAAATTTATGTAATCCACGGGGTTTTGTTATTGTTGATGAACATCAATGTAACCCAACTTATAAGAATATTTATTCTGCAGGTGTGTGTATTGCTATTCCACCTGTTGAAGCAACACCTGTACCAACGGGTGCTCCAAAAACAGGTTATATGATTGAAACTATGGTAACTGCCGCTGTTCATAATATACACCACGATATTCAAGGCAAAGAACGCGAAGCAACGGGTACTTGGAGTACTATGTGTCTTGCCGATATGGGTGATACTGGAGCTGCATTCGTCGCAATTCCACAAATCCCACCACGCAATGTTTCTTGGTTCAAAGAAGGCAAGTGGGTACACCTTGCTAAAATTGCATTTGAAAAATACTTTATCCGCAAAATGAAAAAAGGCTCATCCGAACCATTTTATGAAAAATCTATTTTGAAAATGATGGGCTTAAAGCGTTTGAACTAAGCTTTATATCGCAAATATAATTTTGAAACGGGGGACAATTGATGTCTCCCGTTTTTTATTATCGTGGGAGAAAATAATGAAAGTACATTTAGCTGCTGAAACAGAGCAATATTTATCTGAATTTGAAGAGGATAGTTTTGAGCTTTCTTTAGAAAGTGAAGCACTGTACTACGGTGCTATTGCTATGTTTGTGACATCGTTGGGAAAATGTACCTATGCTGTCCTAAATAGTTATGCCATGCGGTTAGGTATTACTCCAAACAATATCACAACCCAACTTAATTGGGACTTTGACTATGACCCAACAGTTATCAGCAAAATAGCTATGAAAATTACATGGCCAGAATTACCTGACTCACGTAAAAAAGCAGTTGCCCGTGCTGCTCATAAATGCACAATACATACTACAATTAAAGATTGTGTTGATATAACGGTTTCTGTAAATGAAGGGTAACGACTTAGATTGTACTCGAACAACACAAGTACAATATGAACAGTTATCAAGAATGCTGAAAAATTACGAAAAAAACTATTGGGATATAAAATGAAAATATTCAAATCATCAATAATAGCGGTTGCTATCACGCTTGCTTTAGCTAGCTGTACTCAAGAATCACAAAACCGTATAGGACGTGCAATCAATAACTGGACAGGAACGGATGGAATTTTAGAAATTTATGCAGGTAATAAATTAGTCAAACGATTCCTTAAAATTGATAAACTAACAACAGCCACTTCAACTAGTGGTTCAAAAGAACGCCCTTATCGTTTTGGTTATGGTGTGTTAGATAGCAACTTAAATGGTATTGCTGACTCTAATGAGAAAAAGGTTTATTTTGAATTTAGTGACTATTCAACCTCTTATGTTTTTTATGAAAATCCAAATTAATAATATATTATCAAACTGGAGCCTTTACTTACTATAACTATAGTAAACAAAGCTAAATTGCAAACGTTGTATCATGTAGTCCAGTAACTTTTAGTTTGCTCTGGAAGTATTGATAGAGGTAAATTGCATATTGCTATCATTCCAATAACAATAATTTCAGGCGATTGCCTGAAAACAGTGAATTTATTGCAAAAAATTTGATTTGAGCTAGATTCTTTTTCAACTTCGACAAAGTAACTATTTGCTTGTTCTAAGCTGAAAAATATAGCTCAAATTGGCTATTAATTTAGAACTTTAGGCAATTGTTCTTCGATAATAAAGTTTGAATTAAAACTCGTATTACTAGGATTGAGTAGTACATTACCCTGTGTAATATTACCATCATTATTCTTACCGATATAAATTACATTACCATCCAAATTAATATCAACATTATTGTAACCAGTATAGATATAATTTGCATTAAATCCTATATTATCTTCAGCAAGTAATACTGAGGAAATAATATAATTCAAATCATTTTGTGGACCTGATGCAATTAATTTACCGTCATGATTGCCATCTCCTGCCCACATTAAAGCAATATTATTACTAATTAACCGTGCATTGTTTCCCCATGTTGCGGTGTTAACATCCGAAAAATCAATCAAGCGTTCAGTAGCAGATAACTTGACCGCATTAGCCGTCATAACCCCCAAATGGTTACGATGACGCAGTGCAATATAGTAATCCCCTGCTATCTGATCATTTAAATAAAAAACTGAGCGACCTGTTTGAGGATCAATTAAATGACCATCTCTTTGCAATAAAGCGACTTCATTTCGGATAATATTACGAGGGTTAGTTTTATCTCGTAGTTCGAATATCATCCAGTCAACAATCGCATCACTGCCTGTTACATCCAATAAAGCTGGATTTAATTGCACTTCAACGGGTAAATTATGCCCAAGTTGCATATAAGGTTCTGTGATTGGAATCGCTTGCTGAAGTCGCAAATTATCACGCATTTCTCCTGTACTGGCTTGATAAGCTCCTTGCAAAAAGGCTTTCAGGCGTAACGTGATACCCATCGGTGCAAGATTAATCGTCGTGCTAGCAGGTAATGATTTTTGCCCTGACGCATCAACAGCATAAATCTCATATTGATAATTGTGAGCTTGTACTGTTTGATCAACATAACCTGTTACATTCCCTGCCAGCGTCGCAAGCAAACTACCATTACGATAAACCTCATACGATACTGTCTGACTGTCCGATGTCGCAGTATCCCAAGCAAGTATTGCAATATTATCATTAGCGGACTTAATACGAAGATTACTCGGAGGTATTGCCGCAAACACGGTTAAGGTGAAAATCAAATAGCTAATAAATACACTAGCAAAAGCAAAGTGTTTTTTAAAATTAATAGGTTGCTTCATTTAATCTGTAGCTTATTGTTATTTATAAAATATTCCCCAATGTTAGCAAACCAATATGTGCCTAAACTGAACTATTGAACTATGACACTGTTAAAATGAAATAATTAGATGAAAATAGAATGAGTCTATCATTATTGGTAAGTTCATTTTAACAAATACTACTCTGACTTTAGCTCAATAGTACTAAATAATTATTAATAACTGCTTTATTCACAGTGAAAAATAATAGTTAAAAATGCGAAACATACTACTAAAAGTTCGTATTAGACATTTTATAACCCTTGTAAATAGTTGTTTTTGATAAAAATTATTGATCGTTTTGTCAACATTACAAATGTGTACTTACATTGATTAAAATAGTTATGAATTTTTTATTCAATAGCTTATTCACAAAGTTATCCACAAGCCAACTATACTTTTTTGCGACGTTTGGTATATTTTTTTATTAAAATATGAAAGAATGCCATATTGGTTTATGGTGGTGACTTACAGAAATATTTGATTAAATCAGGTGGATAAAATTGCCTATAGTTTGATCAAAGGTTTTTTAAAACCAGTCACCTTATTTTTATAACTCTAAACAATTAAAGAGGTTATTATGAGCGAACAATCAGGTCGTCCTAAAGTTCCAGAGGGTGTAACACCTTATGTAACAACTCGTCAAAAGGAGCCAACTGAAACAGGCTTTGTTGGTTACGAAACAATTTGGAAAGAGTTCCAGAAAGAAGAAAAATACACAACGCCTAAGCGTCCTTAACTGTGTACGTACAGTGCCATGTAGATTTTCTTATCTGCATGGCAAGCTCTCCCCTCACTTATTTATCTTTGTTTAAATTTAATGACTTTCATCTCCCTTATTTCGCTATGTAATTTAGAATAATTTTATTTCTTAGCCTAAAAACTTAATGAGCCAAACCAAGCAGATTCTTCAAATTGCGGTTTCCCGTCCGATTTATTTTGCACTTGATTATTTATATGTGGGCGATGCAGCAGAAATTGGCTGTCGGGTGCGTGTGCCGTTGGGGAATACTGAGGTTACAGGCGTTATTATCAATAAACGAAAGGCTGACGGTGAGCAGGCAAAGCTAAAGCCCATCAGTCGTTTGTTGGATACAAATGCCATATTTGATGAGCAATTAATTCGCTTGTTTATTTGGGCGAGTCAGTATTATCACGCTCCCATTGGGGAGATTATTTTTACAGCATTGCCGATTGCTTTACGAAAAACCAGACAATTGCCGATTAAAAAAGCATGGCAGCTTAGCCCGCAAGCAGAAAGCTTGGATATTAGCAGCCTAAACCAAGCTAAAAAACAAAAGCAATTGCTTGGGTTATTTAGTAATAAAGAGCCAATATGGGAAGAGGATTGCAAAAAAATCAGCAAAACAGGCTACCGAAATTTGCTTAAAGCCTTGCAGCAAAAAGGCTGGATTGAAGCAATCAAGCTATCGCCTTTTGCACAAACACAAAAAAACAAAGCCACTGACTTTAAGCAAAGCCTTGAGCTTAGTGATGAGCAGCAGCAATGTTTGCATGATTTTCATACATGGATTAACGAGAAACCTTTAAAGCCGATTTTACTGCATGGCATCACGGGCGGCGGTAAAACTGAAGTCTATCTACGCATGATTAGCGAAAGCATCCTCGCTGGCAAGCAGGCATTGGTTTTAGTGCCTGAAATTGGCTTAACCACCCAGCTTATTGACCGTTTTCAAGCTTATTTCCCCAATCAATATATCACCACACTCAATTCATCCGTCGCCAAAGGTGAGCGATTGGAAAACTGGATTGCCGTGAAATCAGGCGATGCAGATATTGTGATTGGTACACGCTCAGCAGTTTTTGCATCATTTAAGGCTTTAGGCATTATTATTATTGATGAAGAGCACGATGCTTCATTTAAGCAGCAAGATGGCTTCCGCTATCATGCCCGCGATATTGCGGTAAAACGGGCTTATGATTTACAAATCCCGATTGTGCTTGGCTCAGCTACGCCATCACTGGAAAGTTTGCACAATAGTCAACAGGGTAAATATTACTACAGCACCCTAAAACGCCGACCGGGTAGCCGCACACCGCCTGATATTATCGTGCAGGATACCAAAGGCTTGCCGCTGGAAACAGGTTTGTCGCAACCCTGATTGCAAGCTATGAAACAG
>JALWYT010000200.1 GCA_026992705.1 Thiotrichaceae bacterium | reverse complement strand
GGCTGTTGTTCAATAATGGGCTGAGCAGTTAATGACTCAATCTGCAAGCTACCATCCTGCGTATGAGCAACCGCTTGGATATTATTAATCTGCTGCTGTATTTCACCTTTTTGTATAATTAATTGCCTGATAAATAAGTGCTTAACTTCAATATCCAGAGGCAAGGCAATTACTAAGGATTCTGCGGGCGAATCGTCTTGTCGATCGGGTAAACGAACAGTGACTTGATCCGCTGTCAGGTTTTGTACCGTAAAAATCCCTTGTTCAAGATCAGTGTAGCTATTTTTCAAATATAATTGACGAATGTGGATATCTTGTTCGGGCTGCTTCCAATCGAGTTGTTTAATTTTTATTTCATGGCTGAGACTGCCTTCAAGCCCTTCGATATGTAAATCTGGAGATAACTTCTGGGCAATGCGAGCAAAAACTTGTATACCTGAATCAGTAACTGCTAATAGACTGAGTATAAATATTAACAGAAAGAAGATAAATACTAACCATGTCAGAGTACCGAGTAGTTTTTTCACCAGTTTATAACTCCGGTCCAATGCTAAGGTGTAAACGTGGATTCGATAAATGATCTTTAGGCCATGCTAAATCAATACTCACTGAACCAACAGGGGATTTCCAACGCATGCCAACACCTGCACCTGTTTTAAGACTGTAATCTTGCCACTCATGAAAGGCATTGCCAACATCAACAAAGGCAGCCGCTCCCCATGATTGATTAATTGGATGATCATACTCGATACTGCCTGTTAAGATATTTTTACCACCAATCACTTTACCATCCGCATTATGCTCGCCTAATGTTTCATAGCCATACCCCCGCACACTATCACGACCGCCTGCAAAATAACGCAAGGACTCTGGCAAACGATCAAAATCTTGTGCAATCACTGAGCCTGCATTAAGTCGATATAATAATTTGCTTGAACCAAATGGATGCAAAAATTTAGCATTTATATCAATCTTAAATACATTTTGGCTACTGAATAAAGTATTGCTAGCGGCTTGAATATCTAAGGATAGACGTTCCCCTTTATGTGGGAAGACAGGATCATCACGTCGAGTTCTTTCTGCTCTTGCTCCAAATAATAAATATTTTGTTGTAAATTTATCTTTGTTAGCAATGTTCGTGGAATCTTTTAGGTATTTTATAAATGCGGTTTGCTGGAAACCACCACTATTTTTCTGTGTATATTGTGCTCCAATTTCATTGCTTGTACTTTTAATATCATTTTTATGCTCTTTTGAGAATTTTATATTATAAAAAATATTTTCGGTTTGTGGATGGCGTAGTGGAATAGTATAGTGAGATTCAATAGATGAAGTATATTCTGACAGTTTAATTTCATGTTGTAACTTATGTCCTCTGTTATTCACCCAATGACGGTTCATGTTAGCACTGCTACGTAAGCCTGTATCCGTACCATAACCGAGTTTGAATTCGTATGCTGTACGTTTTTTAGGGTCTAATTCAATTTCAATAGGGATTTTATGATT
>JALWYT010000199.1 GCA_026992705.1 Thiotrichaceae bacterium | reverse complement strand
GGTCGGCACAACACAGCGAGTATTAGTCGAACGCTTATCGAAAAAAGACCCCAAACAAATATCAGGCAGAACCGAAAATATGCGAACCGTGAATTTTGACGGCTCGGCTCGATTGATTGGTAAATTTGTTGATGTAAAAATTACCAAAGCCTATCCAAATTCATTGCAAGGTGTAATCGTTGCTGTTGAAGGTGATGAGCCAATGAAAATGGTAAAAATTAAGTAATTGGCATAGTAAGCAAATTTTTCCAAAAAAAAGCCCAACCAAATGGTTGGGCAAAAAGTTTCATTCTTAGGAAGGGCTATCCTAAGTCTGAAAAGTGGAGTCCCTCTCAGAACTCCAGGGGCTAACAAACTTCTCTCTTTCTAACTCAGTTGAAGTAACATAAATAAAATGAATATTTAAAGAATTAACTTACTTGGCTAGAACCTACTTAAATGTCACCTTAACTCATTATCCATGCTACTATAGTCTCTTAATGGTGGAACTTGATTGTTATTGTAGTTTTCTCTGCTTGAGCGATTATAAGCTTTGAACGGATCACTTTCTACTGAGTAAACACTTTCTATTTGCATATTTACAGGTACATTAATAGCTCCATTTATTATTGGCTCTGCTTCAGGTATGACACTATTTCCTGCTACAAATTGCTGTGTAACACTAGATGAACCTTGTAGTGCATAAGCTCTATCATGCCATACTCGATAATATGGATTATCCGCTAAACTCACACAACCTGATATAACAGACATGGTGCTAAGTAACAGTAAATATCTTTCATTAAATTTCATGCGATTACCATTTTTTATTTTAGTTATTTAGGTCTGTTGCATGAGCTAAATAATCGCATAAAAAATTCATTATACTAAATAGTTACGGATAAATGGTATTTATTAGCAGAAACTATCTAAAGTGGCATCCACACTAAATCATTATTTTTTAAGGAAGTTTTATATGTTTGATTATATGATTCCTGCAAAAACTACATTTTATGAGCAAGAAATTAAAAAAAGTCGCTTTTTAACGTGGATTACACATACAGAAACGCCTGAAATTGCTAAGCAGTTTATTGATGATATTCACAAGCAATATCCTGATGCTCGTCATATTTGCTGGGCGTGGGTGGCTGGTGCTCCGAATTCACAATATATTTCGATGAGTGATGATGGCGAGCCATCGGGCACGGCTGGCAAGCCGATGCTTAATGTTTTGCAGTACCAGCAGATTGGTGAGGTTACGGCTGTTATTGTACGTTATTTTGGTGGGATTAAATTAGGTACAGGCGGCTTGAGTCGAGCGTATGGTTCATCGGTTACGGAGGCAATAAAGCTTACACCTTTAAAAGAGCGGGTACAGATGGAACGCTTTGTGTTGCAGTGCCCTTATAGCGATGAAAATACGGTCAGGCATTTATTGCAGGTGGCGGATGGTATTATCGAAAATATTGATTATCAAGAGATGGCTAATTTTCAGTGTCGGATACCTAGCCGAGCATTTCAAGATTTTCAGCAAAAGCTTCCTTTTACGGTTCAGGTTAAAACAGACGCATGAAGCGATTAGCCTTATTCTTTCTTTCTTTTATCCTGTTTGCTTGCCAACCATTAGAAAAGCCCGTATTGCAACTCAGTGGTTCAACCATGGGAACACAATACCATATTAGTATTGTGGTGGATAAAGCAGCGATTGATGCACAGGCTTTACAGGCAGCAATTGACCATCGCCTAGCTGAAATCAATCAAGAAATGTCCACTTATATTGATGATTCGGAAATTTCGCGTTTCAATCAATACCCAAAAACAGATGCTTTTCCTGTATCAAAAGAGTTTTTATCCCTTGTTAAAATGGCTAAAAAAGCCTATCAAATCAGCGATGGAGCTTTTGAGCCAAGTATTTACCCTATTGTTTATTTATGGGGCTTTGCCAAACAAGTCAATAATAAGCCACCAACAAAGAATGAAATTAAACAAGCATTACAATCGGTTGGCTTGCAACATTTAAGCATACAAGATTCTCCTCCTGCCTTATCCAAAGATATTGCAACCCTGTCATTGGATTTATCCGCTATTGCCAAAGGCTATGGGGTTGATGTAATTGCTGATTTGCTAAATCAAAAAGGCTTTAAAAATTATTTGGTAGAAATTGGTGGCGAAGTTTATGCCAGCGGACACAATCGTCAATCAAAGGCATGGAATATTGCGATTGAACAACCTGATTACAATATGTTAGCAAGCCCGCAAGCGATGCAAAGAGTGAGACTTAGTAACCAAGCGATTGCAACGTCAGGAGATTATCGAAATTATTATGAATACCAAGGACAACGCTATGCCCATACCATAAACCCTAAAACGGGCAAGCCTGCTAAAAACAAATTGGCTTCAGTTTCCGTTGTTCATCACTCAACCGCATGGGCGGATGCAATGGCAACAACTATTATGGTTTTAGGCGTTAAAAAAGGGCTAGCATTTGCCAATAAAGAAAAGCTAGCTGTTTTTATGGTTATTCATCATGGCAAAGGCTATAAGATACTGAGTAATGCTTATTTTCATCTTAACATTATTAACTAAATCATAAGCCATCTTCCTAGAGTTAAAATCTACCCATTTTCTGATAAAAAATTATCCATAGTGTACATTCTTTTTATCACCTATATTTTTAGGCTAACCTATATACTAGTTACCGTCATTATCTCAAAAGGTTGACTCCCCCCTTAACAATAGATGTAATTTATCATTCACTCCAATCAATAATTATTCACTAACTACTTTAAAGTTAGTCAAACCGTCTTGTGTTAAGCGGTCTTTAATATTATCGATATGATCTTGTGAGTATAAAGGTCCGACTCTAACAAGGTATAATTCTCTATTTGTACCAAATGCCGTTGCCATTTCTGCTTTACTTATACCGATAGAGGATAGGCGTACAAACATATCAATTGCGTCATTATTATTTGTGTATCGTCCGACAACTACATAAAATGCTTTTGATTGCTGGTCATGAGCTTTTGCATAAGTTTTTGGTTGTTGATAGCTAATAGAGGGCTTGGAAGATATATTTGTTTTCGTGGTCATGCGGTGATTAAATTGGTCAGGTGTTATCGCCTCGATATGTACAGGTGCAACTTTTGATCTGACCATACCGATCGCATTAGCGGCAGCAAAAGATAGTTCGATGTCATTACTTGAATCAAAAGGACCTCTATCATTGACCTTTACAATAACAGATTTGCCGTTCTTTTTATTAGTAACTTTAACATAACTTGGCAAAGGTAAAGTTCGGTGTGCGGCTGTGTAGGCAAACATATCAAATGTTTCACAACTTGCTGTTTGGCTACCTTGGTAAGCTGCTCCATACCATGATGCCATACCATCTTTTTTATAGCCTTTAGCTGAAGGTAATGTTTTATAAGTAATACCATTAATCGTATAGCTGGGTTCATTTCCACACTGGCTTTTAATTTCAAAGCGTCGCTCTTCTGTTTCAACACGAGGATTACTTCCACAAGAGACTAAGCTTGTGCCCATTACTCCCATTAATACTGATACAGAAAGTTTTCTTCTTATTCTCATTGCCGTAGCCTCATTACTCACTCGCATTGTTTTTGTGACGACTCGAATCGTATTTTATTCAACTTCAAGGCGAAAGGATGGGGCAAACATACTTTCAACATAGAAATTGGACAAAGCAAGATATAAACTTAAGTCATTACTATTTTTTTATTGCTTAAGGAATAGTGTGCCTTTTCTTTGCTTTACCTATGATGAAGATTAAATACACAGAAAATACATCCATTAGTTTCCCGTACTATTCTGTGTATTTTTTTATGGCTAAAAATGATAAATTTTTATACCTCTGTAGGGAGGAAATTTAATAACGTCTGCGAATCTCTCTAGCTAATTGATGAACTGCCATTGCATATTTAGGACTATGGTTATAACGAGTGATAACATAAAAATTTTCACCCGTAACCCAATATTCTGAATCTCGAGTCCCGACTAATTTAAGCAAATTAACCTTCCTTGACCAGAAATTACCGTTAATTCTAACACCTGCATTTCTAAGTTGTGACATAGTATAACGAGGTTTCTTAGCTGTAGTATCTGCCATTGAGTAAGCTTGACCTGTTACACTCGCAGGTATTGCAACGGCTCCACCACGTTTCCAGCCATGTTTGGCTAAATAATTAGCGACACTGCCAATTGCGTCATCAGCACGCCATAAATCTCGTTTACCATCTCGATTAAAGTCAACAGCAAAATTACGATAACTACTTGATATAAACTGTGACATCCCCATTGCCCCTGCATAAGAACCTCGTAGCGAATTTGGATCAACTCGTTCTTCACGTGTTAACAATAGAAATTGTTCTAACTCTTTACGATAAAAATTACTGCGTTTAGGGTAATCAAAAGCTAAGGTTGTTAAGCTTTGTAATACATTGTAATTGCCTAAGGTACGACCATAAAATGTTTCTACACCAATAATCGCGACAATATATTCAGGTTCTACCCCATATTTTCGTGCTGCAGCATCAAGAGCAGCACGATGCCTATGCCAAAAATCAACGCCACCTTTAATCCGCTCCTCTGTTAAAAAGATAGGACGGTAAGCACGCCAAGCTTTTCCTTCTGCAGGTGCTCTTACTTTTCCAAGTACAGCATCATTACGTTTAACAGTAGAAAAAATTCGTTCAAGATATGTTGTTTGAAAATTATGCTTACGACTCATTTCCCCAATAAAACGTCGCATTTCAGGATAGTTAATATAATCACCACGTCCTCTATAAGGATAGGGAGATGTAGCAGTACGTTGCCCATAAGGATAACCAGTGTTACTTTCAGGAATACTAGTATTAGGTACATTTTGCTGTGTTCTTTGCCAAGGCATCCGATCTGGCCAATTGACTTTGCTAGGATCATAAACGGGTATTCTGTCACATCCTGTTAATCCTAACACCAATATACTAGCAGCAAATACTGAAATTAGTATAGAAAAACCTTTGCTCATGACCCATCTCCTAAATCAATTTTTTACAAAACTTGAAACCCTAAAAACCCTTGATTAAGTTGTGTATAATGCTTTCTATCATAAAATTCATCAGACCTAATCAAAGTAGTAAATATTTTTACTACTATAGCATAGTCATTAGTTAAATTAATTTGTTCAGAATTTTTTTAATTTAGGTATAAAGCCATGATTTCATTACAGCAAATAATAAAAATAATTACTTATGCTATAGAGACTTAAGAGTACCTATAGATTTTATTTAGAATAAGGGGAATTAATAAGTACCTTTGATTATGAGGAGCCATAATAACCTCGTTTACGTTTTCTCAATCCCATAATAATTCCAAATGCAGCCATGAGAGTTACAACGGAAGTTCCACCATAACTAACTAAAGGTAATGGTACACCAACAACAGGTAATATACCGCTTACCATACCAGTGTTTACAAATAAATACACAAAGAATGTTATTGCTAAACTACCGCCTAATAA
>JALWYT010000198.1 GCA_026992705.1 Thiotrichaceae bacterium | reverse complement strand
CTCAAATTCGCCACCTCAAACAACACAATAAATGGCTAATTCCTTACGCCCTAATACAAACACTCGTCAAATATATTGCCTACCAATCAGGCAAACGCTATGAAAAACTCCCAAACTGGCTAAACATAAAACTCAGTGCCCAAAAAGCCTACTGGAACAACAACGATATTTACAGCACCGCACCAATAAGCATGAACTGGGTATCGCTTGATACAAAAAGGATAGGAGTCGTCAGAAAAGTGCAAAAGACTGGAACTCATCCTAACTTAGTAAAGCTATAACAGTAGACTTTTGTGTTCTATTGGATGATGGTTATTTCATTCAGCATTAGATATTAATCACTTTTTTATTATAAAAGTTCTCAATTCTAGGGACAGTTAGATATCTAAAAGGTTTATCCTTTCATAATTCCCTTAAACCTGTTGCTTTGAACAAAATCCGTCCAACAAAGGCTGCCCCATCTTTGGTTAAATGCCCACCATCAAAAGAAATTAATTTTAGATCACTCGTAAATACGCGGCATTTATCAATTGCTCCACAGACAGCTTGTTGAAAGTCAATATATTGTGATTTGTCTAAACGCTTTTGCATGATTTGATTAATAGCAACTTGTTCGCCGTCAACAGTGTTTTGTAAGTTTCTAAGTTGTTGGTCGCTCATGCGTAGATATTTGCGGATTTTGATTTTTCCAAAGCTTTTTCTGCCGATAATAAAAAGCTTTTGTTCGGGTTTAAGCTGAAGGTTTTTAATGGTATTAGGTAATTCTTTGGCTGACCATTTTTTCCAATTTGCGACAAGAATAATCACATCGGCTTGAGCAATTTTGGGCTTGGCTTTTTTCAGGCTGTCCGCTTTTTCACAAAAAGCTTTGTCTTTTTCTGCAATGTATTGTTGAGCATTATCAACCAATATTGGCTGACAGCGTGTCGGTATATCACGGGTGGATATTTGGTAATCACTAAGTAGATGATTTTCAACAACCATATTAATAAAGTCTTGTGCGTGGCTATCGCCAATCACTAATAGTTTTTTCTTTGCATTATCCGTAAAGGGTTTGTCGAGTAATTTTATAAATTGCTGTCGGACATATTCGCCACTCACTTTTGTGTCGGCTTGTTTTAGTAATATATCATTCCGCGAATCTGCATAAGCCATTAGAGGCAGAATAAGGCAGAGTGTAAAAATCATTCTTTTTAGCAACATAGACGATCCTTTAGGAAAAACGCTGGGGGAAACCATCGCCAAGTATAAATAGCAAGCCGATAGAAATAAAAATCAAACTGACGATAAGGCTGCTGATAAAGACTTGTTTTTGAGTAAATCGCTGTTTGTTTCTAAATGGTCGCTCAATAAATCGCCATGAGAAATAAGCCAATAGCAAAGCGATGATACTTAGCAGACCTGCCAAGGATGAATTAAGTTCATCGCCAGTGTATAATCGAGCAAATACAAATAAGATCCAATGCCAAAGGTATGCACTATAGGAAATTAAACCAATGAATACCATGATTCGTAATGATAAAAACTGATATGCCCATGTATCCGCATGAGTAAACAAAATAATTAAGGCAGTCCCCATGACAGGGAATAAGGTGTAAACGCTGGGATAAGGTAAGTCTTTATTGAAGAAAATAATGGCATAAAAAATTAAGGCTAAGCCGAATAGGCTAACGGCTTGACTGAATTTACCTTGTGGCATTGGTTTAAAGTATAAATAAAATGCTAATAATGCCCCGACCATTAGCTCCCATGTTCGTGTTGGGATTAAATAAAAATTGGCTTCAGGGAAGTTTCGCCAGCCCCATTCTGTTGCGGTAAAACTTATGATTGCAATTAGACTGATTACTATAAGCAAGCTTCGCATTCTGAATCGCCAAAAAGCTAAGATGACTAGCGGAAAGAATAGATAAAACTGCTCCTCAACGGCTAGCGTCCAAGTGTGCAATAGCGGAATCCATTCGGCATCTTCGGCAAAATAACCGCTTTCATGCCAAAATAAAAAATTTGATGAAAAGCTGCTGACGGAAATAATGCTCTTACCAAAGGCAATTAATTCATGGGGTAACAGCAAAAACCATGCCGGTAGTAAGCTGACTAATAGCACAAAAAATAAAGCGGGCAATATCCGCCTGGCTCGTCGCTCATAAAAATTCGCAATTGAAAAATGCCCTGCTTGTTTTTCTCTGACGATAATAGATGTAATCAAATAACCACTGATCACAAAAAAAATATCCACCCCCACAAAGCCGCCACTAAACCAAGGAAAGCCTGCATGGAATAAAATAACAGGGATAACGGCTAAAGCTCGCAAGCCGTCGATTTCTTTTCTATAATTCATACGCCGTTATACTTCATCATTGTTTATTATTGGATATTCATGTATTACTACTTACTCAAAGTAATATTAACTTTGATAAATTGTTACTAAATCTGGATGCAGTAAGATGAATGTTTCATTTGAACCTATGAGTTTTTTAAAGCTTCTTTAATAAAAGGTAAGGTAATTTTTCGTCCTGTTATTAGGCTTTGTTCATCAATATTATCGAGTATCTTTATTAGTGTTGTTAATTTTCTTGGATAACGTTTGTATAAATAGTCGATAACATTATCGGGGATCTCAAAGCCACGCTGCCTAGCTCGAGCTTGTAGGGCAAGAAACTTATCTTTATCTGATAACGCATGAATTTGATAAATTCCACCCCAGAGAAGACGTGATGCAAGATCGGGGAGTTGGCAATTTAAGTATCGAGGACCATTGTTTGCACTAATTAATAGAGTTTGTTGGTTTAGACGTGTTTCATTGATTAAATAAAATAATGCTTCTTCCCAGATAGGCATACCGAGTACTACTTCGATATCATCAATCACGATAATAGATGATCGTTGCAAACCTTGTAAGCAAGAGATGCTATACATAGACAATAGTTTTAGTGGTAGATAACTTACGATAAGTCCTACACGTGAAGCTTGCTGACAGCACGCTTGTAATAGGTGTGATTTACCCGATTGTTCAGCTCCCCAAAAAAAGAATTGTCCTTGTTCTTTTTGTACCGCGATAAGTTTTAATAAATCAACAACGTCAACATTGTCTTTGTGAATATAGAAGGATTCAAAGCGAAAGCCATCGCGTAGTGAAATATCAAGTGTTAGTTGTTGCATAGGCGCTGATATCTTATGTTTCATCTGCATAAATAGAACTTTCTTTGTATTTATTGTGTAAGTGTCGCATAAGTACGGCTAATATTGCAGCAACAGGGAGGGCAAGTAATACACCAAAAAAACCAAATAATTGTCCACCCGCTAATACAGCAAAAATAACAGTCACAGGGTGTAAGCCAATGCGTTCACCAACAAATAAAGGTGTTAATACAACCGCTTCAATTGCTTGAGCAATCGCAAAAACAAGAAAGACATAGAGTAAATTAACAATATCATATGTTTGTACTATTACAGCGGTTCCAGCAACAATAATGCCAATAATTAACCCCAAATAGGGTACAAAGCTAACAATACCAGCTAACATGCCAATCAATAAAGCAAACTCAATACCAATAATACCTAACCCAATGGAATATATTGTTCCAAGTGCGAACATAACGGAAAGTTGACCACGTAAAAATGCTCCTAAAACTTCGTCAGATTCTTTTGCAAGTTTTGATATTTGTGGTTCAATATCGCGGGGAAGTAGGTCTTGAATATAAGCAACTAAAATGTCCCAGTCTCGTAATAAGTAGAAAGTAATTACAGGTGTTAAAATAATAATAGTTAACCAATTAAATAAAATCATACTCGAGTGACTAAGTGTTTTAACTAAATTTTTAATTAACCCGCTAGTTTGTACGAAATGTTCAGTTAATGTATTCTTAATCTGGTCGATACCTAATGTATTGGTATCAATACCAAAGGTATTTTGTAATTGAGGTTTTATAATTGTCATTATCCAATCAATCGCACTTGGTAATTTCGCCAGTAATCTAGTAAGTTGGGCTTCAAATAATGGAATAACAAGTAAGAAGATTGCTAAAATAATGATAATAATTGTAATAAAAACAATAACAACAGACAGTGTGCGAGAAATTTTTCTAGCTTCTAGTTTATCTACTAAAGGATCACCTAAATAGGCAAGCAAAGCTCCTAAAATAAAGGGTGTAAGAATTGGAGAGAGTAGATAAAGTAAAAAAAATATTACCGTGGCAATAGCTAGCCAGAGCCATTGGGTATTTGTTGTCATAATCTACCTATTATTTATTTTTTGATAGTCGATTACTTATTACACTTAGGCGTTGTATTGAGTGTATAGCGTGTCCATAGAATAACGTATGCCATTCCACTAATAAATGTACTAATTGCCACAACCCATATTAATGATGATATAACATAGTCAGCCAGTTTATGAACGGTTGCTTGATAAAGCGTAATAATGACTAAAAGTATTTGTAAAGCGGTATTAATTTTACTGATAAGTAGTGGTCTTATTTTATTATCATGGGTTACATGACGATAAGCAAAAGCACCAGTAATGATAACCAGATCACGCCCAATAATCATTAATATTAACCACCAAGGAAGAAAATTTTTTAGACCGCAAACTATAAAAATACTGATCAATAATAACTTATCTGCTATAGGATCGAGTATTGCACCTAACTTAGATTGCCACTGGAAAGTACGAGCTAAAAAGCCATCTAAACCATCAGATAGACCAGCAATAATCATTAACATAAATGCACTATTATAGTTTTCTTGCCAGATAAACATGGCAATAGGAAATACCATGATAATACGTATAATACTGATTATATTTGGGATATTATGCATTGAGTCATCCAAGTGCAATTGAAGTAATAAGTAAGCTAAGAAATCTCTGATTTGAGTTAAGCAACGTTTCTCGATAAATAAAACCGCTCATAATTTGATCAGAGATTACTTAAGTATAGTTAATTATTGATAATAGAACATCCCTATAAAATTAGAAATCTAGGGCAAACATTTAACCTTCAATAATCAATGATGGTTCCAACTACATAGGCAATAAGTCTTGTATACTTAAATTACCTTATAACTTGATCTACAACTTCCTTATTATCTAATAATATTCTTTAGTATCAGATAGTACTTGCAAAATACTCGATTTATTTCTAAAGGATAAGTATCAGGAGAAAATCAAAACAATAATTTGCTTTCTAATTACTCGTTCAGGTTAGTTATATCTTTTAAAGGGAAAAATAATATGGAAACCTTACCTTATTTACTAGCAGGTCCTATTGTTAGACGGGTTGAAAAAAAATCTATTTGTATTTGGGTTGCAACATGTGAAAAGCCTGACCTTGAGCTAGAACTTTATTGTAATGGTGAACGAATTCCTAGTCAGCATATTAGCACACCTAGTATTCAATTAGGTAAAAAAGCTGCACTATGGATTACTTTATTAAGAGTTAAACCTAACCCAGATTCGATCAAGCAGTTTCCTGTTGATCAATTAATTTATTATAAAATTCTTAATAAAGCGACGATACCCGCAATATATTTAGATTTATCCGATGTTTGTTACAAGGGGGAGGAAAACCCTAGCTTTTTTATTACATCACAACTTAATGCTTTTGGTTTTGGCTCATGTCGTAAACCACACGGCTTTTCACAAAATGATAAGGGAGAATTACAATTTATTGATTCTTTGACACTGTTAGGGGAAAACTTACAGCAACATTTCCATAACCTAGCTAAACGTCCAGCATTACTCTGTTTAAGTGGTGATCAAATTTATGCAGATGATGTGATTGACCCTGTCATGGAGTTAATACGCAAGCAAGCCACGTTACTTTTTCCAGTATCTGAAAGTTTACCAGATGAAATGAATGGTTTAAGTGCTGGTATTAGTGTAGGACTATCATTAGATGATTGCCATAAAATTCGTGATGCAGCAGGTTTTAGTTCTAACTCTAAAAATGCACATTTATTGACATTTGCTGAATATGCTTCGATGTATCTTTATATATTTGGAAATTGCTGTAGTTTCGAATTAGATATCGACTTACATCCTGAAGATGACTGTCCACAAGTTTTATCAATGAGTAAACGTATTTCTTCAAGGTTAAGTCATTTTCTTGAGAAAATATTACGCTATGATGAGGAAATAAATAAAGATTATCAAAATGTAGAAAAAAGTTTACAAGGTTTTCATGCATCGCTACCGAAAGTTAGAATGTTATTAGCTAACATCTCAACTTATATGATTTTTGATGATCATGATGTCACAGATGATTGGAATATATCAAGACTTTGGTACGACAATGTAAGACGAAGTAATAACGGTACACGCATTGTCTCAAATGCTTTAGCAGCTTATTGGGCATTTCAAGCATGGGGAAATGATCCAGATAAATTTGATGAAGTTTTTATAAAAAATATCACAGATCACTTGTTTAATTTAGAAGATAAAGACAAAGCTATATATTATGATTTTTATTTATGGAAATGGCATAATTGGAACTTTGTTATCCCTTGTTCTCCACCAATTATTGCTTTAGATACTCGAACTCAGCGAGATTTTGGTGGCTATAATGCTCCTCCTAAATTACTTAATCGCTATGGTATGGATCAACTCAGATCTGATTGGTTAGCAGTTAACCAAAAACAAAAAGTAACAAATACTCCTTTGATTCTTTCTGCAACACCTGTTTTTGGTTTTTCGCCTATCGAGTTTTTCCAGAAATTGGCATATAAAATTGGACTATTTTTTGGTAACCAAACTGGAAAGTTTACTTCTGATAATCTGGATCTAGAAAGTTGGATAGCAAATAAACAAGGATTTTCTAACTTCTTAAACATACTAAGCAGAAGTATGAAGATCTCCCGTGTTATCTTTTTATCGGGTGATGTACATTATTCCTTTGTCAATAAAGGGCAATATAAAGCTGATCATAATGAATTAAACTTTTTACAATTAACTAGCAGTGCCATCAGAAATACACCTAAAGTTCCACGTTTTTTTTCATATTTTTTACGCCTTAAAATGTTTACTAAAATACAAGGTTTATTAAACCCTGAAACGTTACCCTGGTGGAAAAGAATATTTTGGTATCTATTTAAATCAGAGCGATGGATAGCTAATGTAGAAGCATGTATTGGTAAAGATATCGAACAAAATAAAATCAGTCGTACCAGTCGTCCAAATATTGGCTTAGTCATATTAAAAAATGGTGAAGTCAACAAATTTATATTGTTATCAGGTGATGATAATCAAGATGATATCCTATATTGTTTGAGCAATACCTAAATCCGTGACTGTATCTTGGTAAATAAAACTAGTATTTATTGCTAATTAAGGCTTCAATAAAAAAACTGAAGCCTGTAATTTTTATGCAGGTATCGCTGCATTTTGTTCATAACTCAATACCAACTTTCCACCTTTTTCGGTGATTTTGACGGTTCCGCCATTGGTCAATTTGCCGAATAGGATTTCATTAGACAATGGCTTTTTGATGTGTTCTTGAATGACACGTTGCATTGGTCTTGCACCCATCAGTGGGTCGTGTCCTTTTTCGGCGAGCCATAGGCGAGCTTTGTTATCGACATTTAGTGTGATTTTCTTAGCCTCTAGCTTGGCTTCTAGCTTAATTAAGAATTTATCAACAACAGAGGTGATAACTTTTGTATCAAGTGCTTTGAACTGGATAATCGCATCAAGTCGGTTGCGGAATTCAGGTGTAAATAGCTTTTTAACCGCTTCCATTCCATCCGTTGAGTGATCTTGCTTGTTGAAGCCAATAGAGTTACGGCTAAGTTCTTCTGCTCCTGCATTACTGGTCATAACCAGAATCACATTACGGAAGTCAACCTTACGACCATTCGAGTCCGTTAGCGTGCCGTGATCCATAACTTGTAATAACAAGTTAAATACATCAGGATGAGCTTTCTCGATTTCATCTAGCAATAAGACTGCATGGGGATGTTTATTCACAGCATCGGTCAATAAGCCGCCTTCGTCGAAACCAATATAGCCAGGAGGTGCACCGATTAAGCGGGATACGGTGTGGCGTTCCATGTATTCCGACATATCAAAGCGGAGCAATTCAATACCTAAATGGCTAGATAATTGCTTGCAGACTTCAGTTTTACCCACGCCTGTTGGTCCTGCAAATAGGAAGGAGCCGATGGGTTTATCATCATCACGTAAGCCTGATCTTGCCATTTTTATTGCTGTGCTTAATTGATCAATGGCTTTGTCTTGACCGAAGACCACTAATTTGAGGTTACGATCAAGCTTCTGCAATATTTCAACGTCAGAATTTGATACGGTTTTAGGTGGAATGCGGGCAATTTTTGCGACGATGACCTCAATATCTTTGACATTGATGGTCTTTTTCCTGCTCGATGCAGGTTGTAAGCGGCGGTTTGCCCCTGCTTCGTCGATGACATCAATGGCTTTATCCGGTAAAAAGCGATCATTGATATAGCGGGCGGCTAATTCTGCGGCTGATTTTAAGGCCGTTTTAGTGTATTTGACGCTATGATGTTCTTCAAAGCGAGATTTTAAGCCTTGCAGAATCTTAAAGGTTTCTTCAACCGTTGGTTCATTAATATCAATTTTTTGGAAGCGACGAGCTAAGGCTCGGTCTTTCTCAAATGTGCTGCTATATTCTTGGAAGGTGGTCGAGCCGATACACTTTAATGCCCCCGATGCAAGCACGGGCTTGATAAGATTTGAGGCATCCATCGTACCGCCAGAGGTTGCACCTGCTCCAATAATGGTATGAATTTCATCAATAAATAAAATAGCGTGTGGTTCAGTTTTAATTTGATTGATAACGGCTTTTAGGCGTTTTTCAAAATCACCACGATATTTTGTACCTGCTAATAATGCACCGAGGTCGAGCGAATAAATCACGGCATCCATTAATATTTCAGGGACTTCAGCATCAACAATTCGCTTGGCTAGCCCTTCTGCAATGGCAGTTTTACCAACACCGGCTTCACCCACTAATAACGGATTATTTTTACGCCGACGGCAAAGTACTTGCACAGTACGCTCAATTTCTGAATCACGTCCAATTAAGGGGTCAATATTACCGAGAGCAGCTTCTTCATTGAGATTTACGGCATATTGATCTAATGGTTTTTTTGAAGATTCATTACTATCTATTGCTTGGTCTTCTGCTTGATCTTGATCTTCGTTTTCTTCATCAAAATCAATTAAAAAGTCGTCAGAGTCGTTTACATTTTTACGGATACCATGAGCAATATAATTGACAACATCAAGGCGTTTAACGCTTTGACGGTTTAGAAAGTATACTGCATGTGAATCTTGTTCACCATAAATGGCAACAAGAACAGCATCACCATTAACTTCCCCTTGACTTGCCGCCTGAGCACTATAAACAGCACGTTGTATGACTCGCTGAAAACCGAGTGTGGGTTGAATTTCTCGTTTATCACCTTCGGGCAATATTGGGGTGTTTTCTTCAATAAAAGCTTCTAATTCATATTGCAGCAGGGGAATATCAACACCGCTACCACGCATAGCATCAGCGGCACTAGGGTTTTCTGTTAGAATTAGCAAAAGATGTTCAACTGTAACAAATTCATGACGACGCTCACGCGCATCTTTAAACATTTGGCTAATGGAATATTCAACTTCAGCACTTAGCATTATTTTACGCCTCTTCCATTGTACATAATAGGGGTTGTTCATTATCGCGGGAAAACTGATTAACTTGATTAACTTTTGTTTCCGCAATATCTTTAGTATAGACACCACAGATGCCTTTACCTTTTGTATGAACACTTAGCATAATACGAGTTGCTGTTTCTGTATCCATATTAAAGAAAATCTGTAGTATTTGAACGACGAACTCCATTGGAGTGAAATCATCATTAAGGAGTACAACCTTATAACGTGATGGTTCCTTAATCTCTGGACGGGACTCTTCTACCGCAACACCAGATTTATCGTTGTGCTGTGTTTTATCAGACATTTTTTACCCTGATTTTGTTCAATTTATACTGGATTAATACTTATAAAAGTAGCATTTATTTACTCACTTTCTATATAAAGATTTTTTTATCAGTTTACATCACTATGATGACAACTCCATAAGAATGCGAACATAGAAGAATTAGTAAGCCCAGTCTTAATGTTGATTATAGCATTCTCTTTGTTGTTCTGACGAACAACCATGCTGTGCAAATATTTAAATAATAGGGATGTTTTGTAAAATATCAATTGAGTTCAGACAGAGTAAGATTCTAAATTAAATAGAATCACAACATTTTTTAAGGGAATGAAACTACCATTTATCACTAATAACTGATGGTTATTTATTTTCTTTGCTTGAAGGTACTGAGTTAGATACACACCGTTTTAAAAAATTTAATTAAACTACATTTGTTAATTTTCCCCGTAGGTTACATGTACTTGTGAAAGATGAGGGATACATAATACAGTGATAAACCCTCATTATGTTACATTATACGGTACGGGGTATGAGTCAACTAATAAGTAATAATTTATTTATAATGCTTTAAATCCAATATCATCTCGATAATAGACATTATCCCAAAAGATTGACTTTGTTAGTTGATACGCTTTGTCTTTAGCCGCTTTTACGCTGTTACCTAAAGCGACTGCACAGAGTACACGCCCACCGTTTGTTACAATATTACCGTCTTTTTCGGCGGTTCCTGCGTGGAATATTTTTGTGTCTTCAGCTTCATCGCTCAAGCCAGAGATAATATCACCTTTTTTATACGCATCAGGGTAGCCACCTGCGGCGAGGACAACACCGAGTGCGGTGCGGGAGTCCCATTCGGTTGTCATTTTATCTAGTTTTTTATCCAGTGCTGCATTGAGTAAATCCAGTAAATCTGTTTTGAGTCGCATCATGATTGGTTGCGTTTCAGGGTCACCAAAGCGGACGTTGTATTCCAGCACTTTAACTGAGCCATCAGGTGAGACCATCAAGCCTGCGTACAAGAAGCCCGTAAAAGGGTTGCCTTCGGCTGCCATACCTTTGATTGTTGGTTCGATGACTTGTTTCATGGTGTTTTCATAAACCGTATCGGTAACAACTGGTGCGGGCGAATATGCCCCCATGCCACCCGTATTGGGTCCTTTATCACCATTATCTCGGGCTTTATGATCTTGCGAAGTTGCCATTGGTAGGATGTTTTCACCATCGGCAATCACAATAAAGCTAGCTTCTTCACCGGTTAGAAATTCTTCAATAACAACTCGATGCCCTGCTTCACCAAAACGATTGCCAGCTAGCATATCTTTAACCGCATCAATCGCCTCTGCTTCTGTTTGAGCGAGAATAACGCCTTTACCTGCAGCAAGCCCGTCGGCTTTAATGACAATCGGAACACCTTGCTGTTTAATATAGCCAATGGCTTCATCGGTATCTGTGAAATTGGCATAGGCTGCGGTGGGAATATTATGACGAGCGAGAAAGTCTTTAGTAAAGGCTTTGGAACCTTCAAGCTGGGCAGCTCCTTGTGTCGGACCGAAACAACGCAAGCCTGCATCCGTAAATTGATCAACAATACCTAACACCAAAGGGGCTTCAGGTCCCACTACCGTTAAACCAATATTTTGGGCTTTGGCAAATTCAATTAAACCGGCTATATCCTCCGTATCAATGGCAATATTTTCAAGTTTGGGTTCTTGTTGTGTGCCTGCATTACCGGGGGCAACATAAACTGTATCGACTTTATCGGATTGAGCTAATTTCCATGCCAGTGCATGTTCTCTACCACCACTACCAATGACTAAAACATCCATCGTTGATTCCTTAATGAAATTGGAAAGCTTGGAATTATACGAAATTTTATTAGATTTGAATATTTATGGATCATAAGATTGCTAAAGCACCTATCCTCGCATAGAAATACGATATAAAGTTGGTATCGCTATCAGGGTTAAAACCGTGGAAAACCCAACGCCCCAGACAATTGCGGTGGCGACAGGTCCCCAGATTAGGGAGTGTCCGCCTATGCCGGTGGCGAGTGAGAATAGCCCTGCAATGGTGGTAAATGAGGTGATAATAATGGGGATGACACGGCGGCGAGCGGCGTAGATGGTAGCGTGGGTTATGCTCATGCCTGCTTGCAAGCGATCATTGGCTGCAGAAATGAGTACAATCGCAGCATTAACCGCAATTCCCGCAAGGGCAACAACGCCATATAGTGTGTAAAGACTCAAGGGATTTTGTGTGAGCAATAAACCAAGAATCACGCCTGTGAAAGCCATTGGCACGGTGGTTAAAATCATAATGGGCTGGAAGAAACTCTTAAATTGCGTTCCCATAATCAAATACATCAAACCCAAACCAATTAAGAACAGCTCTCCCATTTTTCCTATACTTTCTTTAATATCATCGAGCTGCCCCGCAAAGCTAAGGTCAATGCTCGGATAATCAAATTTTACTTTATCCCATTCTTTTAGCAGAATTTTATTCGCCGTAACGGTATCTAAATCGCATTTTCTATAATCAATATTATCGCCTCGACATGCCCAAAACCCTGCGGATTGTTTATGCTTTTTAATATCGGCAGATAGTGTAATGGTGCGGCGGAAATTGTAGTGGCGAATATTGCCTAATGATTGCGTCTGTACTTGCTCCACTAATTCACTGAGCGGGATTTGCTCGCCTCGTGAATTAGGAATATTAAATTGCAGCAAATCGCTGATTTGTTGGAGATTATCCTGCTTGGCTTTTACTCGCAGTTGTACTTTTTCACCTTTGTCTTGCAATTCCGCCACGACTTCGCCATCAACTAATAAGCGAATAATACGGGTAATTTCAGCCGCATTAATCCCTGCACGACGCACTGCATCAGGCTTTAATACCAATCTAAACTCTTTTCTAGGGGGTGTGGAATCATCGCTAATATTTTTTAAGCCATGCATATTTTTCAATATATTTTTTAATGTTTCACTGGCAGCCAAAACCCTTTGATAATCATCACCACGCACTTTTACATTGATGGCTTTCTCCGCAGGTGGACCGCCTGTTAATTCTAAGAAAGCGATATTATCCGCCCCTTTGATGGCTTCAACCTCATCTCGCATTTCATCAATAATATCCGAGACAGGACGGGAACCTGCTGAAATTGGATTTAAACTCACCACCACTTGAGCATAGCGTTCGCCATAGACAGGTTCTGTGGCAGTAAACATAATCCCCGCATAACTTGCAATTGAGCGAGCATCCCCTGCTTTTAGATATTTGCGAATAACCGCTTTCACCTGCTCCGCCTTTTGCAAACTTTTTTGTAGCGGGGTTGCACTGGGCATTTCAATACTGACATAAAAAATCCGCAGGGCATCGGCTGCAAAAAAGTCCATTTTAATCAAGCCTGCACCGAGCACAGCAAATGCCATAACAAAGCTCAACAGGATAGAACCAAGCGTCAGCTTGGGATAGCGTAAGATTTTAATAAGCAGGCGGGAATATTTAATTTGAATCCAATGCGTCATCTTTTCGCGTAATTGCTGAATGCGTGATGGCTGCTCAAAATCCATTTTTAACATTGCGGTATGTGACGGCAGCATCCAAAAGGCTTCGATAAGACTAATCGCCAGTGCAACCGTGACAACAATCGGAATCACCTGCATAAATTTCCCCAAAATACCGGGCAACAACATGAGCGGTAGAAACGCCGCCATTGTGGTAAATACCGCTGTCATCACAGGCATGGCAACTTCTTTTAAGGCATCAATGGAAGCGGTAATGCCATCTATACCGCGTTGCATTCGATAATAAATCGCCTCGACCACAACCACCGCATCATCCACTAACATCCCTAGCACAATGACCACAGCTAATAAAATACTGACATTCAGGGTTTGCCCAATACTCGCAACCACCCAAAATGTTCCCGCTAAAATAAATGGAATGCCAATAGCCGTTAGGAATGAAATGCGTGTGCCGAGAAAAACCCAAGCCACCGCTAGAACCATTAATAAGCCAATCAGTGCATTTTTTTGCATGACTGAAATGGCTTCCCGCGTAGGAATTGTTTGATCATCGACCAACTCTAACTCAATGCCAGAGCGTTGCGTATATTGATTTTTATCGGCAATATATTGTTTTAAACGATCAAGCAACTGCAGAACATTGGTGTTATCTTGCTTTAAAACCGATAGCAAAATAGCAGGCTTGCCATTGATTTTTACATCTTGCGTTGATTTCTTACGGCTACGCTGAATACTCGCCAAGCGTGATAAAGTTACCTCCCCGTTAATCCCTTGAATGGGCAAATTCGCCAAAATTGTCGGTTCGCGGGTTTTGCCGACCAATCGCACCAACCAGCTATCCCCTTGTACATTGACTGTACCTGCTGAAATATCTTGATACCATGCTCGTAAGGAGTCGCTTAATAAGGTCGGTGAAATATGAAACTGCTCCAGCTTTTTTGTATCAAACTGGACTTGAATTTCAGGGTCATCCAAGCCAATCGCATCAACCCGATGCACACCTTTCATTTGCTGCAAATCTTTGCGGATATTTTTCGCATTAAAGCGTAGGTTTTCGTCATCTGCTTCGGATTTAACCGCAATTAATGCCGCAGGAAAGGCGTTCGATGAAGTCAGTTCAAACACCAGTGGATCAATCACTTCATCGGGCAAAGTGCTTTTGACGCTTTCAATTTTGCGGCGTAAATCAGTGATGCGTTTATCAAATAAATCATCATCAATATCATTAAAACGCACTAATAAACTCGACACATTCTCACGGCTATTGCTGGACACAAAACGCAAATCAGGAATACTGCGGATGGCGTCTTCTAAGGGATCCGTTACCCGTTTCTCAACATCCTCTGCACTTGCTCCGGGTAAGGTCGTAAAAATTGCAATCCAATTGAAATTAATAGTGGGGTCTTGCTGACGCGGTAAATTTAGATAAGACAATGTCCCAACAAGCAACACCAAAACAAAGCTTAGTGTTGATAAAACGTGGTTTTCGAGTAGTTTTTTAATCATCGCTCAGGCTAACCACTTGCTTATCTTTAAGATTAATACGCCCCTTATCAATAATCCAAGTATCCAAAGGCAAATCAATCGCTACAGGTTGCCCTTCCTGCACATCAGCAAGCGGTACAAAATGCACAGTTTTCTTATCCGCTTGCAAAGTCAACACGCCAAATTGACCATTGCGACGAGAAATATACGCCGCTGGTAATTTAGCCTGCCCTGCCTTCCAAATCACTCGCCCAGCTGTACCCGCAATAAATTTATTACCCTGCACAAAGCTAAAGCGAGCAGTTTGCGTTTTGGTCGTTTCTTTTAATAAATCAACCAATTTCACAAGTTTGATGGCCGTTTTTTTCGCATTAGCCGAAAAATAAATCGTATCCGCCTGCTGTATATCACGAACTTGCTGAGCCGATAATTCAGCCGTAATTTGTAAATGATCGCTCTGCATAAACTCAAATAAAGGCGTACCAATATTAACCAACTGCCCCTTTTGCACCTGCCGCTGAGTGACTTCCCCCGCAAACGGAGCCCTAATCTGACAGCGTTCTACCGCCAATTCTGCTTGCTTGACTTGAGCGTTTAGTGAAACCAAATCCGCCTGAATGGCTAAATAATCCGCCTCTGATTTATCCATCGTAGTCTGTGGAATGGTCGATTGTTTAAGCAAGCGTTGATTACGTTGATAGCTTTTATTCGCAAAATTCGCTTGTGATTTTCTCGCCCGCAAAGCGGCCCTAGCCTGCTGCAAAGCGTATTCATAATCCCGACAATCTAATGTCAGCAAAACATCACCTTTATTGAGCTTATCACCAATATCGGCATAAACTTTTTTAACAACCGCTGAAACCTGAGCAGAAATAATCGGCTTATTCAAACTAATTACCGTTGCAGCTATATTGATTTGAGCATGAAAAATCAGGCTAGAGAGAGGTTTAACTGTTACTATTACTTTGGTTGATTTACTTACCTCATCTGCAAATATTGTACAATTTAACAATATAAAGCTAAGTAGATAAAAGCTTGTCCCTTTTATAGACATTTATATATTCAATTTGTATGGAAATTGCTTAACATTAATACCTACCGATGCTGCCAACTCAACAAAATTTGGAAAGGATGTATCAACATTATTACAGTTATTGATATTAATTTCTTTGCTAGCACATAAACCAGCGATTGTAAAGGACATAGCAATTCGATGGTCGTCATGGCTTTCGATTTCACCACCACTAAAATTACCACCTTGGATGATAATGCCATCAGGTGTGGGTTTCGCATTCACTCCACAGGTATTCAAGCCATCTGCCATAACTTGAATGCGGTCAGACTCTTTAACCCGTAGCTCCTCAGCTCCTGTGAGAATAGTTTTACCTTCTGCAGAAGCTGCGGCAATAAATAGAGCAGGAAATTCATCAATGGCAAGTGGTACTAAAGATTCAGGGATTTGTATGCCTTTGAGCTTGGCAGAGCGGATACGAATATCAGCAACCGGTTCTCCACCGATTTCAGTTTTATTGGATAGCTCAATATCCGCTCCCATCAAGCGTAAAATATCAATAACACCTGTACGAGTTGGGTTAATGCCAACGTGTTGCAGAGTTAAGTCTGAGCCTTCGGCAATGCTTGCTCCTACCATAAAAAACGCAGCCGATGAAATATCCGATGGAACATCAATATTGCTTGCAGTTAATTTGCCGCCACCTGTTAATTTTATGGTATTGTCTTCTGTGATTACCTCATAGCCAAAGCCGCGTAGCATACGTTCGGTATGGTCACGAGTTGGAGCAGGTTCTGTGACAGAAGTTTCCCCTTCTGCATATAACCCAGCCAGTAAAACGCAAGATTTAACCTGAGCACTGGCGACGGGCAAATCATAATGAATGCCTGTTAATTTATTTCCTGCTTTGATATGCAAAGGTGGTGTACCGCCCTCCGCTGTTTCAATGACCGCTCCCATTTGGCTAAGCGGTATAGTGACCCGTTTCATCGGGCGTTTGCTTAATGAGCGATCTCCCGTCATGGTAACGGCAAAATTCTGCCCTGCCATTAAGCCTGACATAAGCCGAATAGATGTGCCTGAATTGCCCATATATAAATCACCTGCAGGAGCTTTTAAACCGTGTAAACCTACCCCATGAATAGTGACATTACCATTTTCAGGCCCTTCAATCTCAACTCCCATGCTGCGAAAAGCGTTCAGCGTGGCAAGACAATCATCGCCTTGTAAGAAACCGCTAACCTGAGTCGTACCCTCGGCAAGAGAACCTAACATAATAGACCGATGTGATATGGATTTATCCCCCGGTACACGAATAGTGCCTTGTAATTTTCCACCAGGCTGCACATTGAAATGAATATTGCTCATTTTTAATAATTACTCAAATTATTTCTTATCAAGAGAATTGGAGAGTATCATATCAAACAAAAGTTTATATTACTTCAGTACCTCTCCCACATAACCGCAATTTCCAAGTTACTGCTGTTATACCATTTTAACTAAGAATTGTTACCCATGTAGAATAAGCTGTGAAAGTATTATTGAGAATGATGAAAATCAATATAAAAAAATGTTGAGCCAGTTTTTTTGGGGGGCTTTCACAGCTTTAATTGGTGTGAGAATTAAAGAAAATGCTTTGAAGATAGTCATTGTAGATGTAGGTAGTGTAATTCTTTGTTTATAGTAGATTTAAACCATGTACTTCCCCAAACCGTTGCTAGGTTGCCATCTTTGAAGGTTGATTTTTTATAGTGGGCTGGAATACTCTGAATTATTGTTAGACAATAGAGAAATTTTCCCTTATAGTTAGTATGAATATAACCTTAATTTTGTGTAATTTTTTTGGACAAAAAAACTGTGAATAAAAAACATACTCCACCTCCACCAGTTACAGATGATCCTACGACTGATCCTACACCCTCTGAAGGGTGGTTTACTGATGACTATAGTAGTAACACAGCAACAACGGGAATGCTCTATACTGGTTCTTCAATCACTGGCAATATTGAAACTGCCTATG
>JALWYT010000197.1 GCA_026992705.1 Thiotrichaceae bacterium | reverse complement strand
GTATATAATTGTTTTATAAAACTTTTTATTACACTATTTGTCTCACCTCATTTGATGCTCATATTAAGTGTCTCAGGTATACACAATAAATACCGATAGTTAATAGATTGAGGTATTGGTTTATAAGTCAAGTAATTTACTTTCAAGTACTTTGAGTTTTTCTTCTAATTCTGCCACTTTTTTGCGTGTTTTTAATAATACGGCGGATTGTATTTCAAACTCTTCACGTGTAATTAAGTTCATTTTTTGCAAATTAGTTTCTAATCCAGATTTTAAATTATTTTCTATATCTGTTTGAAAGTGCTTAACTGAATCTGGCATAGCAGAGGATAGTTTTTCAACTAATTGCTCTAATCCTTTAAGATGTTGCATTTGCATTGTTGTATAATTCCTATCTGGAAAAACGGGCAGCTCAAGAAATAGGCTTTTTAAAGCTTGCTTTCGAATTCTACAGGGGTTTTGTAATTATTAGTAGAGCATATTCAGTACAAAACAATAGCAAGTAAGTTAAATTTAAATAGGAGAGAAAATCCTTCAGCCAAATAGAGTACCTAAAAACCTGAGACAATCACTTATCTCTTAGTTTACACTTTCAGTGGAATTAGGAGAGACGATATGCATAAAAAAATTGATATTGATGATACATGGTTGGCGGCAATTGGTGATGAATTTACTCAGCCTTATATGCAAGAATTAAGGCAATTTTTACAAAACAAAAAATTACAAAGAATTCATATACTTCCTCACTCCTCATTGTGGTTTAATGCATTAAAAACAACTCCCTTGAATAAAGTTAAAGTTGTTATTATTGGTCAAGATCCTTATCCAACGATTGGGCATCCGCATGGTCTGTGTTTTTCTGTGATGCCTGATGTAAAACCTTTGCCTAAGTCATTAATTAATATCTATAAGGAATTACAAGATGATTTAGGAATTGATAATTTCCACACAGGCTATCTACAAAGCTGGGCAGAGCAGGGTGTCTTATTATTGAACTCTGTACTTACCGTTGATGCAGGTAGACCAGCGAGTCATCGTGGTATGGGTTGGGAGAAATTTACAGATAAGATTATTGCTACAATCAATGAAAATACAGTGCATATAGTTTTTATTTTATGGGGAAAATATGCACAAGATAAGGGTAAAATGATTGATACCTCGAAACATTTGATTATCAAATCAGCTCACCCATCTCCTTTGTCAGCTCATCGTGGCTTTTTTGGTAGTAGACCTTTTTCAAAAACAAATGCTTACTTAATTCAATATGGAAAGTCGGAAATTGATTGGGTAATTCCAAAAAACTAACTCTTAAGAACACTATTCATGACGTAATTAGAAGCTTCTTTTAGGTCCAGTAAATGCAACAACAGTCTTTTGCCTATATTCTCAATCGTCATCCTTATCGAGAGAATAGCTTATTACTTAATATATTTACTGAAACGCAGGGAAAGATCACTTGTATTGCTCGTCCTGCTAAAAAGCGGGGGAAGGTTATGCGAGGCAATTTAGAGCCGTTTCGTTATTTATCGATTGAGTGGTCAGGGCGGGGAGAGGTGTTTTCTTTGCGGCAGGCGGATGAAAGAGGGCGGCATTATCTTGCTCATCAAGCTTTGTTAAAAGCCTTGTATTTCAATGAATTATTGATTCGGCTAGTTTATCCTGCACAGCCATTGTCGGATTTGTTTCTTTATTATAAAAATAGTTTACATGCTTTGGCGAAGTCCGATGATGTGCGAGTGGTGATGAATTTTGAGTTGTATTTATTGTATTCCTTGGGGCATGGCTTAGTCTTTTCGCAGACCAGTGATACGGCTGAGCTGATTGATGATAAAAAATATTATTATTACTTACCTGAAGTGGGTTTGCTTTCGCATGATTTGGATAGGCGGGGGATTTGTATCTCAGGTAAATTAATTCATGCTTTGCATCAATCTTTATCAAGTTTTTCTCCAGCACTACTGCTAGAATTACGTACAGTATTAGATTCGGTTATCCGCTTATTATTAGCAGGCAAACCGTTGAATTCTAGGAAGTTAGTAGAAATATAGGGAAGACTCATGGCAAATACATTGGAATTAGGGGTCAATATTGACCATATTGCAACTATTCGGCAGGCACGTTTTACACCTTATCCTGATATTTTAGAGGCAATTACGATTATTGAAGATGCGGGGGCGGATACGATTACGTTGCACTTGCGTGAAGATCGTCGGCATATTCAAGATGCGGATGTTTATGCGGTGCGTAAGCATTTGAGACGCCGCATGAATTTGGAGATGGCAGCAACGGATGAGATGGTTGCGATTGCTAGGGATGTTGTGCCAGAAGATGTTTGTCTCGTGCCTGAAAAGCGTGAGGAATTAACCACAGAAGGTGGTTTGGATATTGTTAATCAATTTGAACGTATCCAACAGGTTACGCAAACATTGTCGGATGCCAATATCAATGTTTCCTTATTTATCGAGCCAGATATTGAGCAAATTAAACGTGTGCCTGAAATTGGTGCTCCTAAGATTGAGTTGCATACAGGTACTTATGCTAATGCGACAGGGGAGGCTAAACATGCAGAGTTTAAGCGTATTGTGGCAGCCAGTGAGTTTGCGGCAAGTTTAGGGATTCAGGTCAATGCAGGGCATGGTTTGGATTATGAAAATACGCATGAGATTGCTGCAATTCCACAATTAAAAGAGCTGAATATTGGTCATTCGATGATTGCACGAGCGATTTTTGTTGGCATTGAGCAAGCAACCAAAGAAATGCTGGATATATTGAAAAAGGCTCCTTAATCCATGCAATTAATTGGTATAGGCACTGATATTATTCAAATTGACCGTATTCACAAAAGCATTAAACGCTATGGGTTTAGTTTTGCAGAGCGAATATTGCATCCGAATGAGTTAAAAATTTTTGTCAAGCATGAAAAGAATATTGCCTATTTAGCCAAACGCTTTGCTGCAAAAGAGGCGTTAGCTAAGGCTCTCGGTACAGGGATTGCTCAAGGTGTATCGTTTGTTGATATTGAGACACAAAATAATCCGCAAGGAAAACCCGAGCTTTTATTGCATGGGAAAACGCAAAAAAAGGCTGAAGAATTGGGAGTAAAGCAGGCTCATTTGAGCTTATCGGATGAAAAAGATTATGCGGTTGCTTATGTGATAGTACTGGGGGAGGGTTAGGATTTTAGCTTTTGGGAAGCTGTACTAATAATCCATCTACATTCCCACGTAGCAACGTGGGAATGATGTTGGAATAATAATTTACTTTGCAGAAGGTGCTGGAGCAGGAGCTGCTGGAGTAGGCATAGGAGCCATTGGCATAGCGGGTACTGGCATAGCAGGCTGAGGGTATGCACCATAAGGCATCATGGGTTGTTGAGTATAACCATAAGGCATCATTGCACCACCGTAGTAGTTATCGTCATCATCATCCCACGCATCCATGAATTCTTCCATCCAGTACATTGGTGTCCATTCAGGCCAATCATTACCTTCATCCCAATAAGGTCCATAAGGACCCATTTTCCATTCACCGTCATCACCACCAAAAAAGTCAAAATCAGCATTTGCGGTTGTTGTTACAGTAGCTAAAGTCAAAGCAATAAGTAGTTTTTTCATAATCAATCTCCTAGCATATTTTAATAAGGTTGGGGGTGGGTTAAGCCACCTGATAATTTACATTATACACAGAAATGAACTATATTCAATTATTCTAATATACTAATTTACCGTATTTCATAGTATGACTAATTTTTTTTCTGTTACAAAAGAGTTCAATGGTACATCCCATAATTGTGTGGATAAAATATCAATTTGTTGGAATCCATAAGCAAAACCCATCAGGTGTGGTGAACTTGAGTGTGTTAATTCTAATTTAAAAGCAAAGCTACGATCATAATAACCACCACCCATGCCTAAACGATTACCAAATTGGTCAAACGCTAGCAAAGGCATAATAACTAAATCAAGTTGTCTGGCGGGAATAATAGGGGTGTTTTTATCAATAATTGGCTCAGGAATGCCATAAATATTATTTTTGAAGCTTGTGTCCTGAGTCCATTCAATAAATATCAAATGTTTATCTCCCGCTGGTGATAAAACAGGTAAATAAAAATGTTGTTTACCTGATGAGTGATTGAGTAAATCACGTGGGTCAGCTTCACCATTAACAGGAATATAAAGAGCGATGTGTTTTGCCGTTTGAAAAATAGTTGACTGCCAAATGTGCTGACAGGCTGATAAAGAAAATTGTTTCTGCTGTTGTTTAGGTAGCAAGCTTCTTTTTTGCTTTAGTTTTTTACGTAAATATTTAATGTTCACTGAGAGAGATTCTATAAACGATACCAACTAAATATCTTTATGAAGCCTTATGTCGTTGTAGGATAGGCAGGTTTATCCTAGAGGCTCGATTAACTTTGGCAATTTGAGTTAAATCCATCTTTTTCTTAGCACGATATCTCACACGATGTGATACTTGTTTACTCGCATAAGCAGGCGGTAAACGACGAATAACATCACTGACTTGTGCCATATAACTGCGTGGTACAATAACACGTTTAGACTGATGTGGTGAAGTGACACCCTGTAAAAAATTAGGGTTTAAATTTACTAAAGTATGTTGTGATAAACCTGCTTGTGTAGCAGCTAAGCGTAAATTAATAGGTTTATTAACGTGAACTTGTACTAAGTGTGGTTGGTTAGGAATATAAGGAAGCCGAATTCCATAATGCTCAGGGCGTAAAACAACATCTTTAAATGCTAAGAGTTTGGGTACATAACGTTGAGTCTCTACGGGTAAATCAATGCTCCAGAAGGTTGCTCGTTGACCTGGATGACGGCGTTTAAAACGAGTAATAGCACGTGATACGGTACCTTCACCAGCATTATAGGCAGCAAATGTTAATAGCCAATCACCATGAAATTGACGATTTAATTTTTGCAAATAATTAAGAGCGGCTTGTGTTGCAGCAAATGGATCTAAGCGAGCATCAAACTGTCTATTTTGAGGTAAGCCATAGTCTTTTCCTGTTGCAGGCATAAACTGCCATAAACCAGCTGCCCCAGATCGAGAATAAGCTTTAGGTTTAAAGCCGCTTTCAATAAAAGGTAGTAATGCAACTTCAGCAGGCATACCGCGACGCCTAACTTCATTTGTAATCATATAGAGATAGGGAATAGAACGGCGAGTCATTGAAGATAAAATTTGTGATTTTTGAGTGTATTCATTAGCAACTTTGCGTACTCGAGGATTAGCCATATGGTTGCCTAAGCGAAAGCCCTGAAACAGATACTCCCATGTATTTGATAAAGGTCTACGATATACTTGATAATTGTTGTTTTGAGAAGATGATTGTTTATTTGAGTAAGAAATATCTTTAATAAGAGGATAAGCTTCAGGAATTTCACTCGATTTTTCTGATGACGAGTTATCTAAATCACCAAGGATACTACTATCATTTGTTGTATCTTTTATTTTATTGCTAGAGCAGCCAGTTAATAATGAAAAAAATAGAAAAAAAAAGTAAAAAATACAAAGATTTCTTTTATTTAGCATAAAAAATCCCCAAGTTAAAGCTTATAAAAAGAAGTGATGAGGAGAAAGGAAATATATCTTATCCTATAACTTTGACAGTACTATGTAGAGACTGTATGAATTCTGAATTTAATTGTTTATATTAATTAAAAATGCTTATGCTATAGATAAATGATACATGAGTTATTGTATAGTTAAATGCTTCTTCAAAAAATGTATGAAAAAACAAAGATGATACGGCTAAAATTTGAGATCACTGAATTTATATCTAAGTCTGTAATTTAAATATGAATAAGAGAATGTAAAGTATTGCTTTTAAAATAGATTTTACATAGGTTCAGGTTTATCGTGTCGCCAGAGTTTGAAGTACTGGATTTAGTTAGGAAAAAGAAAATATGAAAGATTGGTATAATAGCCTAGAAGGACAATATGTATTGAATAGTATTGATGATAAAATAGGCAATATTTTATCAGAAATATTTGGCTATTATGCTGTTGAATTTGGTGTGCATACTCAAATTAAATCATTATTAAATAAATCACGCATAAAAAATAATATAACGATTTATTCTGAACTTCCGCCATTTATTACTAAGCATTATCATATTATTGCAGAGCCTGAATTTTTACCCATTGTTTTTGATAATATTGATTTAGTTATTGCCAGCCATGTTTTTGAGGCATCACAATATCCACATCAAGTTTTACGAGAAATTGATCGCATATTAGTCCCTGAAGGACACTGCTTATTAATTGGTTTTAACCCAATAAGTTTTTTTGGTAAATCAAAAATATTTCGATTAAATAAATATACTTCAAAAGATCATACATTGCGTAGTATAGGAAAAATGAAGGATTGGTTTAGGGTACGTGGCTTTGAAATCATTCATACACAAACATTTGGCTTTCGTCCTGTACTCGAACAGCGTAAAATGTTTTCTAGCCTAGTATTTTTGGAAAAGATAGGTAAATATACAGATGGCAAATGGGGAAGTGTTTATCTTATACATGCAAAAAAAACAGAGATTGCTCAAACACCAAAGTTATCATGGACAGCCAATAAAATCTTAAAAAGGAAGCCACGAATAGTAACTGCAACAAAAGAAGGAAATAATTTATGAGTTCAGTGCAAACCGTTGAAATTTTTACTGATGGAGCGTGCCGAGGGAATCCAGGCAAAGGTGGCTGGGGCTTATTAATGCGATATGGTAATATTGAAAAAGAAGCCTACGGTTATGTCGAAAATACAACAAATAATCAGATGGAACTGATGGCTGTTATTCAAGGATTAGAAAAATTAAAACGCCCTTGCAATGTCAAGCTTACCACTGACTCAAAGTATGTCGTACAAGGTATTACCCAATGGATTGATGGTTGGAAAGCAAAAGGCTGGAAGACAACCAGCCGACAGGCTGTAAAAAATAAAGAATTATGGCAACGCTTAGACAAAGCAAGAGCTACTCATAATATCAAATGGCAATGGGTTAAGGGACATTCAGGTCATAAAGAAAATGAACGGGTTGATGCTCTAGCAAATAAAGCGATAGATGAACAATCAAGTTCTATGTAAAGTGCTTTATCTCATTGAAGAAAAACCAGGAAAACAATATTGGAATATTCCCATCACCAATACTATTTGTATCCCACTCGGTACAGGCACATTTATATTTAGAAATCCATGCTTATTCTGCATTGTTACGATGATCATCAATAATCAGTCCTTCAGGTTTATTGAGTTGTATTTGCAACAACTGTTGTCCTAATACTTTTACTTTGCCTTGATAACGCTTATCACCTCGCGTGCTAAATTCAAATTGATAGAGTCTAAATAACGAAAGTCTGCCTTGTGCATTTCGAGCCGTTTTGAGGTGTTCTAGTGAGACAGTTTGATCAAGGAACTGTACACCCATTGATATACAAACTTTCGCTGCAGCTTGTGAGGCGAGTTCTTTGGTTTTAATAGAATCCAGCCAGAACCAAACGATTCCTGCTAAAATTAATAAAATGATTATACTACCCATATTTCAATTATACTTTAGTGAGAAAATTATTAATGATAATTAATCGAAAAGCGATTGAGTCTTTAGTCCGGCAAGTTGCTATTGAAGAAATTCTACCGCGATTTAATAAAATCACCTATTCAATTAAACGAGATGGGAGTTTATTGACAGAAGCTGATTTAGCAACAGATAAACGAATTCAGCAGGGGTTAGCAGCACTATATCCTAGTATCGCTTTTTTAAGTGAGGAAATGTCACGTAAACAACAGACCCACTTGTTGCAAGAGTCAGAGCAATTATGGTGTCTTGATCCTTTAGATGGTACTAGTAACTTCGCAGCAGGGATTCCATTGTTTGCTACATCATTAGCATTATTTGAAAAAGGAAAAGTGGTGTTAGGAATCACTTATGATCCTATCCGTGATGAAATGTTTTCAGCCATTGCAGGGCAAGGGGCTTGGCTGAATAATCAGCCATTACGATGTATCACATCAGGGTTTCAGTTAAAAAATGCAGTAGTCATTGCCGATTTTAAAAGATTAAGTTCTCAGTTACAGCAAGCCTTATTGCAGAAAAAACCTTATGGCTCACAGCGTAATTTGGGTGCTTGTGTATTAGAATGGGCTTGGATGGCTGCTAATCGTGGACATGCTTATTTACACGGTGGAATGAAGTTATGGGATTTAGCAGCTGGATCATTGATTTTATCTGAAGCTGGTGGCTATTCAGCAACACTAGATGGTGAAATAGTATTTAAACCTGCAATGGAGTCACGCTCTGTTGTTATTTCTCCCGATAAACAACTATTTAAAGAATGGATACAATTTCTTGATGCGAATAAATAGGCTTTAATACCATGTCACATCGTCCTATTGGTATTTTTGATTCAGGATTAGGGGGGATTTCTATACTCAAAGAAATCCATAAGCGACTTCCTAGTGAGCATTTAATCTATATTGCTGATTCTGCGTATGCACCTTATGGTGATAAGGATAAGCAAAGTATTTTGCAACGTAGTCAAAAAGTTGTTGAGTATTTATTAGCGTGTAAAATTAAAGCTTTAGTTATTGCTTGCAATACTGCGACTGTAGTTGCTGCAAATCATTTACGCAAGCAATTTCCCGATTTAATTATTATTGGTTTAGAGCCTGCAATTAAACCAGCAGTAAAAACAACTAAACAAGGCGTTATTGGAATATTAGCTACAGAACAAACTATTAAAAGTCAACGTTTACAACAACTTATTCATACTTATGCAAAAAATATCAGAATCGAAAAGCAAGCTTGTTCAGGTTTAGTTGAACAGGTAGAAGCAGGAGAGTTTAATTCGGATAAAACACAAAAGTTACTAGCGGACTATATTAATCCTATGTTGATAAAAGGCGTTGATACCCTAGTGTTAGGGTGTACACATTATCCCTTTTTAATGGACAGCATTAATAGATTAAGTAATGGTTCTGTAAAGCTATTAGAAACCAGTGTTCCTGTTACTCAACAGTTACAACGGATATTAGTAAATAAAGGCTTGCAACAAGTCGGCAAATTAGGAAAGGTCGATTTTTACAGTAGTGAGTTAACTGCAAAGCAGCAAAATATTATTGAAAAATTATGGCAAGGTACTATTCAAATTCAACAATTACCCAAACCATACTGTTAAACACTAACTAAGGTAAACGGTATAGTGCACTAGGTGTACTACTATCAGATAGCAATGTTTGATCAACATTATAAGGCTTTTGATGCCGAACAATACTGGCAGCAGCACAACCTTTCCACCAGCATGGATTGTGTCGATTAAAACCTAAAAGAGCTCGGTATTTTGGTGCTTTATTCACTGGTTGAGTAATATATTCTTTTGTACCAAATGTACCATATTTTTGGAAAATCTGTGGTGCTGTAAAGTGTACAAAAGTCTTACCACCTGCTTGCTTCCAGCCTGTTAAAAGTTTCTGGTATAATTGTACCATACGTTGATCTCTATTTGCTGCATAAATAACTCGGTTTGCTAATGAACCTTCACGTGACTTCGGAATAACTAATCCTTGTCCTCCTTCATAAGCTATTAAATCAACACCAAAGCGTCTGGTTACATTTGCTTGCTTTTTGATATAGGAGAGAACATTATTCAAGGAATAAGTATTATTAGGGTCATTAAGAATATGAAAGACTTGATTTACTGAGCGAGCCTTTCTTAATTTGTCATACCGACCAAAGACATAGGGAGCAATAGCAAAAGCATCTGTTTTTTTATAAGCATTTCGGTGGGATAATATGACTTTTGTCATATTATCCTTACTTGTCCAGCCACTCATAACACGCACTAAACGATCAATTCCACCAAACATTGTTTCCCAAATATTAAATATTTCAACACTGCGTTGGGAATAGTACTTTTCTCCTGCCTTAATACGGTTAGGATCTAAACCTAAAGTTTGACCTTGGTTTCGGATATATTGTGCTTGCTCGGCAAATTGTGTATTCCAAACTTCATTGGCATATTCGATATAAACTTTTAGACCAGGTCGGAGATGATCACGTACATAACGAGCAAACTGACGTACATAATCATCAGATGCTAAATAGGGCATGGAAAACCAAGGATCTGCATGTAATTTATTAGCAAGTGCAACCATGATTTCAATGGGGGCACCACGTGTACCTTCTTTTTCCCCTCCCCAAGTTGCTTTGCTCAAGGTTGGACGATCTTGCCAGTATCTAATTGGATTACGTGTAATACCAGACATATTCATAAAACGGATTACCTTGAAATCTTTCATAAAGTTAAGGTAATCGGGATTAAATATAATTTTATGGTAGTGACGTTCAAAAGACATATATTGCCCACGAGGGCATGAATTAGCATTGCGTACCCGTTTAAAAGGGTTATTCCTACAAATCCCTCCTGGCATAAGAATTCGAATATTACGCAAGTGATTTCTTGGATTCGTACGCTTAATAAATAAAGATGCACTAAATTGGTTATCAGAACCAGCCTTTATCTGAATAATATCTTTTCCTGGAAAACGATGGTAGATACTAGCATCATTGCCATAGTCAATATAGCCTTCACCATCATATAGTACCGTATAAAAGCCCTCTGGAATTGTGTTTTTAGGTAGCTTGTTAATAAAGCGAGTACCGACTTGCCCACCATTGAGTTGAATTGGCCAGCCATTATTATCATAAATAGTATAGCCATTAGTATAGTGACGCCAACGTCGAGCTTCTTCAAAGGGAAGTGACATTCGGAATAAATCTACAAAAGGAACGCTACTATCCTCTTCACGAAGTTCATTCGTATTCATGCCTAATGCAGACTGGCTATTGAAATAAGCAAAAGCATTTGTTGTTGAGCTTAATAAGACAATAAAGAAAAAGAAATAAACGCCCAGAAACCCCTTAATAATTGTAATAGCCATCAGTAAACCCATTGATTAAGACTGTCACAGTCTCATCGGGATAGTACAAATACACCTCATTACAAAAGCATTAATCCCCTTTGAACTTGTACATACCCAGTGTTAAATTATTCCATGATCACATAATAGAAATAATTTCTTATACAGATAAACTTTGTACCCTATATCAAAGCTTCTCTTCCCCATTAGAGGGTTAATTTCATTAACCCTTTTAAAAACTTTTGTAGCATATGAAAGCTGAACAAAGGCTTATTTGTTTAATAAGTAATCAATAAAGAATAGATGGTAAAAAAATTGTCTTTTAGCTTGAAAAGTAAAAAAACAACCTTAGATTTCCTCGCAATACGCCATTTTAGGGGTCTCTGATTTAACTAAGATTACATATATTATGATTTGATCAGAGACCGATTTAGGTACTAAATAACATTTTAATCAGAGCTTCCTTAAAATATATGGAGAAAACAATGAGTCAGTCTGAAGAATTAAAGAATCAGGAAGAAAATACAGAAGATAGTAAAACACCTGAAGAAAATGATAAAAAAACCTCAGTTAAAGATGCTGATATTGATGACAACAGTGAGGAGGAAAGTCAAGATGATAATGTTGATCTAGCCACTGAGTTAAAAAAGGCAAAACAAGAAGCCGCGGATAATTTAGAAAAAGCTATGCGTTTACAAGCTGAATTAGATAATCAGCGTAAACGTGCGGAAAAGCAAGTTTCAGATGCTCATAAATTTGCCTCACAAGAAATGGTTAAAGCCATGCTGCCTGTTATTGATAGTTTAGAAATGGGTATGCAGGCAGAAGGTGATTTAGATAGCATTCGTGAAGGCATGGAATTGACGATGAAACAATTTAAGAGTGTCTTTGAAAAGTTTAACATCGAAGCAATTGACCCTAAAGGAGAGACTTTTGATCCTGAACTACACCAAGCGATGTCGATGCAACCTTGCGAAAACCAAGAGGATAACACGGTATCTGCAGTTATGCAGAAAGGCTATACCTTAAACGGTCGTTTAATTCGTCCTGCAATGGTAATGGTTTGTAAGAATTCTTAGTATTTTTATAGTAATTACTCAGTAGCACAAAAGTGGCAAATTATGCTAAGTAGTTACTTTTTATGCTTGAAAAAACGAGGCTAGACCACATCTATTAGAACAGTAAAAGAGAGCAGCAATAAGCCCTCATTAGAATTTATTTGGAGAAAAGAATTATGGGAAAAATTATTGGAATCGACCTAGGTACTACTAATTCATGTGTCGCTGTCATGGAAGGTGGTTCACCAAAAGTTATTGAAAATGCAGAAGGTGATCGCACAACACCTTCTATTGTTGCCTTTACAGGCGACGAAGTGTTAGTCGGTGCACCTGCTAAACGTCAAGCAGTCACGAATCCAAATGACACACTATTTGCAATTAAGCGTTTAATTGGTCGTACTTATGATGAAGACGCGGTACAAAAAGATATTGAGTTGGTTCCTTACAATATCGTAAAAGCAGATAATGGTGATGCATGGGTTGAGGTAAAAGGCAAAAAAATGGCGCCTCCTGAAGTTTCAGCTCGTATCTTAATGAAATTAAAGAAAGATGCAGAAGCGTATCTAGGTGAAGAAGTCACAGAAGCGGTTATCACCGTACCTGCTTATTTTAATGACTCTCAACGTCAAGCCACAAAAGATGCAGGTAAAATTGCAGGCTTAGATGTTAAACGTATTATCAATGAGCCAACCGCAGCCTCTCTCGCTTATGGTTTAGATAAGCAAAGTGGTGACCAAACGATTGCTGTTTATGATTTAGGCGGTGGTACATTTGATGTATCTATTATCGAAATTGCTGATATCGATGGCGATAAGCAATACGAAGTGCTTGCAACTAACGGGGATACCTTCCTTGGTGGTGAAGACTTCGATATGCGTTTAATCGACTACCTTGCAGATGAGTTCAAAAAGGACAATGGTGTTGATTTGCACAATGATCCATTAGCCCTACAACGACTCAAAGAAGCCGCTGAAAAAGCGAAGATTGAATTATCTTCTGCGGAACAAACGGATGTTAATTTGCCCTATATCACCGCAGATGCAAGTGGACCTAAGCACTTAAATGTTAAAGTTACCCGTGCAAAACTTGAGTCCCTTGTTGAAGATTTAGTTGAGCGTACTATTGAGCCTTGTAAAGTTGCACTAAAAGATGCAGGATTATCAACCTCTGACATCTCTAATGTTATCTTAGTCGGCGGTCAAACCCGTATGCCTAAGGTACAACAGGCGGTTAAAGATTTCTTCGGCAAAGAAGCTCGTAAAGATGTCAATCCTGACGAAGCCGTTGCGGTCGGTGCTGCAATTCAAGGTGGCGTCTTAGGTGGTGATGTTAAGGATGTACTTTTACTCGATGTTACGCCATTGTCTCTTGGTATTGAGACAATGGGAGGTGTTATGACAAAACTTATTGAGAAAAATACAACCATTCCAACCAATGCAAGTCAGATTTTCTCAACGGCTGAAGATAACCAAAGAGCTGTAACCGTACATGTCCTTCAAGGTGAGCGTGAGATGGCACGAGATAATAAATCATTGGGACGTTTCGATTTAACGGATATTCCACCTGCACCTCGTGGGCAGCCACAGATTGAAGTATCGCTTGATATTGACGCAAACGGTATTTTAAATGTATCTGCGAAAGACAAGGCAACAGGCAAAGAGCAATCTATCGTCATCAAGGCATCTTCTGGTTTGTCGGATGAAGATGTTGAAAAGATGATTAAAGATGCAGAAGCTCATGCAGAAGAAGATAAAAAAGCTCGTGAATTAGTCGAGGCTCGTAATCAAGCAGATAATATGATTCATGCCACTGAAAAATCACTAAAAGAACTTGGTGATGCAGTTGATGCTACAGAAAAGAGCAAAATCGAAGGCTTGATTAATGAGTTGAAAGAGGCCATTAAAGGTGAAGATAAAGCTGCAATTGATAGCAAAATACAAGCCTTGATGGAAGCTTCCGGTAATTTAGCTCAACAAGCAGCTCAAGCGACTGGAACTAATACAACGTCAGGCTCAAGTGGAACAAATACAAATAAAGCTCAAGATGATGATATTGTTGACGCTGAGTTTGAAGAAGTGGATGATAAGAAGAAGTAAAATATTTCCATTTTCAACTCTGTTTAGCTGATCTTACATCTTGTATAGCTTCAATAAAGAGAGTTTAAGAAATGGGGATGTACTTTTACAATAATTAACGTTTTGCGTGATTTAAGGCATGGAGTTTTACTTCGTGCCTTATTACGTTTAGTCGAATGAAGTGGTCTTTTAGTATATGAATGAAAGTTTTAGAGCTTTTACAATACTACTTATTTAGAGCTAGTCAATAATATAGAAAGAATTAGAACTATGTCACAACGCTGTTATTACGAAATATTAAATATTGAACGAAATGCAAGCTCAGGGGATATTAAAAGAGCATATCGCCGTATGTCGATGAAGTATCACCCTGACAGGAATCCTGGTGATGCTGAGGCAGAAGCGAAATTCAAAGAATGCAAAAAAGCGTATGAGATTTTAAAAGACCCTCAAAAACGAGCGGCTTATGACCAATTTGGACATGCTGGTGTTGATCCTTCTGCTGGAATGGGAGGTGGTCATGCTGGAGCTGGAACGGCTGATTTTGGTGATGTTTTTGGCGATATTTTTGGCGATATTTTTGGTGGAGGTCGTCAACGAGGTGGTAGTAATGGCATCTATCGAGGTAGTGATCTTCAATATAATTTGGAAATTAGTCTAGAAGATGCTGTTTTCGGAACTACAGTTGATATTCGCGTACCAAGCAAGCAAAGTTGTGATGCTTGTAGTGGCACAGGAGCTAAAAAGGGTACACACCCACAAACTTGTCCAACTTGTCATGGTCAAGGACAAGTTCGTATGCAGCAAGGTTTTTTCTCAGTACAACAGTCATGTCCACAATGTCATGGTCAAGGTAAAATTATTACAGACCCTTGTCCAACTTGTCATGGTCAAGGACGTGTTGAAAAACAGAAAACCTTATCGGTTAAAGTGCCTGCAGGAGTAGATACAGGTGACCGTATTCGCTTATCTGGAGAAGGTGAGGGTGGTATTAATGGTGGACAAGCAGGTGATCTTTATGTGCAAATGCATGTAAAAGAACATGATTTGTTTAGCCGTAAAGATAATGATTTGTATTGTGAAGTTCCAATTTCATTTACTGTGGCAACATTAGGAGGTGAATTAGAAGTACCTACATTAAAGGGGAGTGTTTCATTAAAAATTCCTCCTGGAACACAAACAGGTAAAATGTTTCGATTGCGTGGTAAAGGTGTAAAGTCTGTTCGAAGTACAGTTACTGGAGATTTACTTTGTAGAGTTGTGGTAGAAACACCTGTTAACTTAACTAAAGAACAGAAAGAAATTTTAGAAGCTTTTGCGAAAACTATTGATGAAGGTGGTAAACGTCATAGCCCTAATGAACATGGTTGGGGGGATAAAGTTCGCTCATTTTTTGATGGTATAAAAGATTTTTTTGACTAGAGGATATTATGATTAACGTCGCAATTGTTGGTGCAGGTGGAAAAATGGGTAAAACCTTGCTAGAAGCCTGTGTAGAAGCCGAAGGCATGGAATTAAGCGTCGCAACAGAGCGAGCAGATAGTTCATTAATTGGTGTCGATGCAGGTGAATTATCAGGCTTGGGAACGAATGGCATAATCATCACGGATTCGCTAGATCATGCCGAACAAGATTTTGATGTATTAATCGACTTCACACGCCCTGAACCAACACTTAATCATCTAGCATGGTGTATCGAGCATAATAAAAGCATTGTGATCGGCACAACAGGCTTTAGTGATGAAGAAAAAGAACAAATCACTGCCGCATCTAAAAAAATCCCCCTTGTACTTGCTCCGAATTTTAGTGTCGGTGTGAATTTAACGCTAAAACTTCTACAAACTGCTGCAAAAGTGCTAGGTGATGATGTCGATATAGAAATTATCGAAGCCCACCATCGCTACAAAGTTGATGCACCTTCTGGTACAGCTTTAGCAATGGGAGAAACCATTGCCGAAACATTAGGTCGAGACTTATCCGAATGTGCCGTCTATGGACGAGAAGGGCATACTGGCGAACGTGACCGTAAAACTATCGGCTTTGAAACCATCCGAGCTGGGGATATTGTAGGAGAGCATACGGTTTATTTTGCCGGAATTGGTGAACGTGTTGAAATTGCCCATAAAGCCTCAAGTCGTATGACTTTTGCTAAAGGAGCTGTACGGGCAGCAAAGTGGTTACAAACACAATCTGCAGGACAGGTATATGATATGCAAGATGTATTACAGTTGTAAATATTGTTATTTTAGTTTACAGAGCCGTTCCTTGATAAATATATTCGAATAAACCTTAAATCACAAAATCCTCAAGTTGCATTCCTGATTTAAGTAACTCAATAACCCATTTAGGTTTACGACCACGACCTGTCCATGTTTGGCTAGCATCATTAGGGTTTTGGTATTTAGGTTTTACTGGACGTTTTATTTTTGCTCCACCCATGATTTCATCAAGTGTATATCCTCCTTTTGCAACTAATGCGGTGATTTGTTTTTTTAAAGCCTCTTTTTCAGCTTTTTCATTTTGTTTTATTTTCTTTTGAATAATTGGAATCATTTCAGCTAATTCTTTATTTGAATATTCATCTAAAAAGTCGTATTTTGACATCATTTACCTCGAAGACATTTAATAACAATCGGTATTTTTTAATTTAATCTCGTTATATTGTCAAGGTATTTAATTTAAAAATATATTTATTTAATTAAACATTAATTATATATTTATACTTATTATTTTTTAATTTAAGAATCAAGTTTTTGATAACTTATATGACCAATATATCATACCGATACCAATTACTATCATTGGTGTTGATAATAATTGCCCTTCGGTTAACCAGCCCCAGGCTATGTAGCCAATTTGAGCATCGGGTACACGAACAAATTCAACAATAAAACGAAAAATACCATAGGCAATTAAAAACAGTCCTGAAATAGCTCCCAATGGACGAGATTTACGTGAGAAAATCCAGAGCAGAGTGAATAAAGCCACACCTTCTAAAGCAAATTGATAAAGCTGGGATGGATGGCGTGGTATGTTGCCTGCATTAGGGAAGATCATTGCCCAAGGCACATCACTAGGCTTGCCCCAGAGTTCGCCGTTGATAAAATTACCAATACGACCTGCTCCTAAGCCAATGGGAATCATTGGAGCAACAAAATCTCCAATTTGCAAAACCTTTAGTTTCCATTTTTTGGCAAGAGCAAACATAACAAAGATAACGCCTAATAAGCCGCCGTGAAAGCTCATACCGCCATCCCATACTTGAAAAAATGAAGCAGGATTATGAATTAAAGTTTCAAAATTATAAAACAGCATATAGCCAATACGCCCGCCTAAGACGACCCCTAATGCTCCATAAAACATCATGTCATCAACTTGCTCAGGTGTGACAGGGCTATTGGCTTGTTTGGCTCGATATTTGCCAAGAATTAAAAAGCCTAAAAAGCCGATAACATACATGAGTCCATACCAATGTACTTTTAACGGACCAAGGCTGAGTACGACAGGATCAATTTGAGGATAAGTTACCATAGTTATTGTGCTAAAATAGAAATTAATAAAACATTGAATTCATGATTTTAACATGAATTATTACTGAATAAGCTGTTATGAATTTAGAAAAGCTATCAGAAAAATAAAGCCCGTAATTCATCACCAGGAATATCAGCACGCATAAAGGCTTCGCCAACTAAAAAGCTATTGACATTATGCTGTTGCATTAATTGCACATCCGCTTTTTTATGAATACCACTTTCCGTAACAACAATATGTTCCTTAGGGATTTGTTTTAGTAAATCAATGGTTGTATTTAAACGGGTTTCAAAAGTGCGTAAATTACGATTATTAATACCAATTAACGCAGGTTTTAAAGCTAAAGCTCGTGCTAATTCATTTTCATTATGAACTTCAATGAGTACATCCATACCCAAGTCATAAGCTAAATGGTATAATTCAGCAAGTTTTTCATCACTTAGGGCAGCAACAATTAATAAAATAC
>JALWYT010000196.1 GCA_026992705.1 Thiotrichaceae bacterium | reverse complement strand
TGCATTCAATAATAATCCGCAACACACCTAAAGCGGCACGGCGTAGTGCAAAGGGGTCTTTAGTGCCTGTGGGTTTTTGTCCGATGGCGAAAATACCGACTAGGGTATCGAGTTTGTCTGCAATGGCGAGTATTTGCCCTGTTGTGCCTTGGGGGAGTTGATCCCCTGCGTAGCGTGGCATATATTGTTCATCGAGAGCATTGGCGACTGCCTCATTTTCGCCATCGTTTAAGGCATAATAACGTCCCATTACGCCTTGCAGACTGGTGAATTCATAGACCATTTCGGTCATTAAATCACATTTAGATAGCTCTGCGGCTCGAGCAGCATCATCGGCATTGGCTCCTAGTTGCTCTGCCATGATGCGGGCAAGCTGGGCAACCCGTTCGGTTTTTTCGTACAAAGAGCCGAGTTTTTGTTGGAAAACAATGTTTTTACTGGCTTCTCGACGCGATTCTAACGTGCTTTTTCTATCTTGATTCCAGAAAAATTCAGCATCACTAAAACGTGGGCGAATGACACGCTCATTGCCTTCGCGTATTTTGCTGGGGTCTTTGCTTTCGATATTGGCGATGGTAATAAAATACGCCATTAATTTATTGTCAACATCGACCACGGGGAAGTATTTTTGATGATCTTGCATGGCGGAAATCAAGGCTTCCTGCGGAACATCTAAAAACTTTTCATCAAAACCGCCAACAATGGCGACAGGGTATTCCACCAATGCTGTTACTTCATCGAGTAAGGCATCCGAGATAACGGCTTGAGCATTCAATTTGCTGGCTTCAGCTTCAACTTGTTGTTTGATTATGCTGCGACGCTCGGCAAAATCAGCAATCACTTTGCCGCTATTTTTTAAGGTATCCGCATAATCCGCTGGTGTGTTGATAAGAATTTTTTCAGGATGGTGGAAGCGATGCCCTTGCGTGGTGTTACTGGCTGAAATGCCAAGAATGGAGGCATTGATAACATCTGAGCCTGATAGCATCACAATCCAATGCACAGGGCGTACAAATTCAACAGTACTGCTTCCCCATCGCATACGCTTAGGAATAGGCAGTTTATCGAGTGAGTTTTGCACAATATCAGGCAGTAATTCGCTTGTCGCTTTGCCTGCGACTTGTTTGCTGAAGTAGAGCCATGTGCCTTTGGGGGTTTCCCGTTGTTCTAATTCATCTACACTAACTCCGCAGCCACGAGCAAAGCCTTCTGCAGCTTTTGTGGGCTTGCCGTCGGCATCAAAAGCAGCTTGTACCGCAGGACCTCGGCGTTCTTGTGTTTGATCGGCTTGAGCAGTGGGTACATTTTTCAAGACAACCGCTAGACGACGCGGTGTGGCATAGCTCATCACCTCATCGGCTTGCAAGCCGGCATTTTCTAAACCACTGACAATGCCATCGGTAAAGGCTTTGGATAGTGTAGGCAGTGCTTTTGGTGGAAGTTCTTCAGTGCCAATTTCAATGAGTAAATCGCTTGTTGTCATTATCGTTTCTCCTCATTGTCAGTGAGTAGTGGGAAGCCGAGTGCTTCACGAGCGGCATAGTAATTTTCTGCAATGGCTCGTGATAAGGTGCGAACACGCAGGATATAACGCTGTCGCTCAGTCACCGAAATCGCATGGCGAGCATCAAGTAAATTGAAAATATGCGAGGCTTGAAGAAGCTGCTCATAGGCAGGTAGTGGTAGATTATCCTCAACTAATTGCATACACATGGTTTCACATTGGTCAAACTGCGGGAATAGTGTTTCAGTATCCGCTTTTTCAAAATTATAAGTGGATTGCTCAACTTCGTTTTGGTGGAAAATATCGCCATAAGTGACCATGCCTTGCGGACCTTCCGTCCAAACCAAATCATAAACGCTTTTCACGCCTTGCAGATACATGGCGATACGCTCAAGCCCATAGGTAATTTCACCTGTTACGGGCTTACATTCTAAGCCGCCGACTTGTTGGAAATAGGTAAACTGGGTGACTTCCATACCATTTAGCCAGACTTCCCAGCCTAAGCCCCAAGCCCCTAGTGTGGGGGATTCCCAGTTGTCTTCTACAAAACGAATATCATGCACTAATGGGTCTATGCCTAATGCGACCAATGATTGTAGGTATAAGTCTTGAATATCATCAGGCGAGGGTTTTAATACGACTTGAAATTGATAATAGTGCTGTAAACGGTTGGGGTTTTCACCATAACGCCCATCAGTAGGACGACGTGATGGCTGCACATAGGCTGATCGCCAATGTTCGGGACCGATGGAGCGTAGGAAGGTTGCGGGGTGGAACGTCCCTGCTCCCATTTCCATATCATAAGGTTGCACAATAACACAGCCTTGTTTTGCCCAGTAATCTTGTAGGGCAAAAATCAAGCCCTGAAACGTAGAAACATTATAATTTGACATTTTTATTGCGAATTCACTACTAGCTAAATTAAGATTGGCAAGTATAGCAATCTGGTAACAATGGATAAAATTTAATTGACAACAATCTTTCAAAATATAAGGATTTTTTGACGAGAAGTAGACTACACAAAATCCCTATCTTATTTTTTTAACACTATCACCTAATTTATTTTGTTAATTTCTACTTAATTGTTAATATACAATTTAAAGGAAAAGTATGAGTAAACTATTAGCAAACCTATTATTTATTTTGTCATTCACTGTTAGCGTAACCGCCTTTGCCGATAAAGTAGAAATGACAGGTGATACCCTTCAAATTCTTATTCCTACTGTTGCTCTAAGTTCAACATTGGTCTATGAAAAAAAATCAGGTCACAATGGAACACAGCAATTTGTAAAATCACTGGCTACCACATTAGCCACCACCGCTGCATTGAAAGAAATTACTCATAAAAAACGCCCTGATGGCAATAATTATAAATCCTTCCCGTCAGGGCACACATCAGCCACTTTTATGGGGGCGGCGTTTATTCATAAACGATATGGTATTAAAAACGCGATTTTGCCTTATGTTGGGGCGACTTATGTTGCTTATAGCCGAATCCATGCAAAAAAACATGACACTATCGATGTTATTGCGGGAGCGGCTGTTGGTATACTAAGTAGCCGTTATTTTACAACACCTTATAAGAAGTTATCAGTCAATCCAATCGTAGAAAGTGGAGGACTAAGGGTTCAATTAAGTAAACGTTGGTAAAATGTTTAACTTAAGCTATTTAATTAAACTATCACTCATCACCTTTATTAAAAGAATTATTAACTGTGACAACTTAAAAAAGTAACGTAAAATCAGCTAAATAATCAAGGAAAATTACGATTAACATGCGATACCAATTTACTAAAATGCATGGCTTGGGCAATGATTTTGTTGTTTTTGATGCCATCAATCAAAGCATTAATTTATCACAAGAGCAGATTCGCTTTATTGCCGATCGTCATTTTGGTATTGGCTGTGATCAGGTGTTATTAGTTGAAGATTACTGGGGTGATGAGGCTGATTTTCTGTATCGTATTTTTAATGCTGATGGTAGTGAAGTTGAACAGTGTGGAAATGGAGCACGTTGTTTTGCTCGGTTTGTACGGGATAATGGCTTAACCAATAAAATCGATATTTCTGTAATGACCGCAACAGGAAAAATTATTTTAACTGTTCAGGATAATGGTGATATTACCGTTAATATGGGTAAACCCATTACTCAGCCTGAAGCGATTCCTTTTAATACAGATACGGAGCAAGTTCACTATCAAATCACTAATAATAATGAGATGATTAATCTTGGTGTAGTTTCGATGGGTAACCCCCATGCTGTTTTAATTGTCGATGATATTGATACTGCCCCTGTAGAAACGCTTGGAGCAGAGCTTGCAGTTCATCCCGCTTTTCCGAATCGAGTCAATGTAGGTTTTATGCAAATATTATCCACTGAGCATATTCGTTTGCGTGTCTTTGAGCGAGGTGCAGGAGAAACATTAGCTTGTGGTACAGGTGCTTGTGCTGCAACAGTCGTCGGAATTTTGCAGAATAAATTGAATAATCGTGTAAAAGTAGACTTACCTGGCGGACAGTTAACGGTACAATGGGAAAATAATAATACTCCTGTCATGATGACAGGTCCCGCAGAAAGTGTATTCACAGGAAGTATTGAATTATGAGTAGTCACGTGACAAAAAAAACTGATGCTTTTGTAGAAGAAAAGGTAATTGCTACTTATTTAAAAAATCACCCTGATTTTTTCCATCGTCATATTGAATTACTCGAAATATTAAAGATTCCCCATCCGTCAGGTGTAGCTATCTCCCTCGTGGAACGTCAAATTTCTTTATTACGTCAAAAAAATAATATACTTGAAAAACAATTAAGCACACTGATTAAAGTGGCAAATAGCAATGAGCATGTAGTAAAACGCTTACATTACCTCGCCCTAGCACTTATACAAAGTGATTGCCTAGATGCTGCAATTGCAAACTGCCAGGATATTTTACACAATGAGTTTAATACGGATCATGTAGTATTACGCTTAATTGGTAATGGTAAAGATAGTGAGGGATTACATTTCATTCAGCCTAAACACCCTTCACTGAAGCATTTTGATAGCCTGTTTAAAAAGCGTGAGGCTGTCTGTGGCAAGCTACGCCCTAAACAGCAAATCTTTTTATTTGGTGATCAAGGCATATTCATCCGCTCGGCCGTGTTAATTCCTTTATATGAAATAAAACCTATTGGAGTATTAGCATTAGGTAGTTGTGATGAACATCGCTTTACTCCATCAATGGGCACACTGTTTATTAATTATTTAGGTGAATTAGTATCACAGGCTTTAGTTAAGTATTTAGATTAATATAACTATGGTCGCAACTATAAAAATAGAAATCAGTACACCAATTAATAAAAATACAAGTTTTTTGCTAAAATTCATTGATGAATAACTACTGATTTCTTCTTGTGATTGAATTTCAATGTCTGAGGATTGCACATGTACAGTTCTATCATCACTTAACATATCATCTGCCCGCTCTTGTTCTTCCTCTTGTTGTTGTTCTTCATTTTTCAGTAAATCAAATTGCCCTGGTAAATCAAATTCTACAATTTGCTTTTCTTCTAATTTAACACCCTCATAGCTAATGGAAGCAACTCCTTTACATTTTCCGGCAAGTACGGCTTGTATTTTTCCATATTGAATTTTGATTAAAACACCTTCTAACTTGAAAGTAAACTTCACTACAAAACTTAGTTCGCCAATATCATGATGATTTAACAATATTTTTAATTTAGGTTCATGCTGAGAGAGTATTTTATGTTCGATCAAAGGAATAACTGAAATACGATCTGAACCATCTTCCTGTTGCTTTTTTATGATTTGTTCGACTTGTCTTAATGTAACCCATGCTCTAGCTAAAACACTACCTAATGATATATTTAATAAACTATCAAGCTGCTTATAAAGCTCTTGCTTGATTGTTTTCCAGTCTAAATTACCCATTTCTTGCTCGAGTGTTTGCTGGATTTTCTTTATTTCATCTTCAGTTTGAGACTCATCCCAAACAATTTTTTCTATTTGTGAAAAATCTGGCTGGAATAAATCATAAAGTG
>JALWYT010000195.1 GCA_026992705.1 Thiotrichaceae bacterium | reverse complement strand
AGTTCTGATCGTTTTGTTGATGGGGCTGCTGGGCTAGCTCGCAATTTAGGTGTATCTCCAATGTTGGTCGGTATGCTAGTGGTCGGTTTTGGCACATCAGCTCCTGAATTATTAGTTTCCGGTACAGCTGCTCTTCAAGGTAACCCTGGTTTGGGCATTGGTAATGCGATTGGGTCTAATATTACTAATATTGCATTAGTTTTAGGTGTTACTGCTATTATTGTTAAATTACCGGTTCAATCACGTACTGTACGGTTCGAACTACCTGTTGTTTTTCTTTCAGGAGTTTTAGCATTTTGGCTAATTTATAATGACCATTACTTTTCAAAAATAGATGGTTGGATATTAGCTATTACCTTAATTGTTATAATGAGCTTGCTTGTTTATTTTGCAGCTGTTCGTTCTCCATCAAAAATTTTGGCTACAGAAGCTTGTGCTAAACTACCTGATGAAATGCCACTTAAACCTTCAATTTTTTGGACCATTATGGGGTTAGCTCTACTTTTATTGAGTTCAAAAATATTAGTTTGGTCAGCAACAGAAATTGCTATCTATTTTGGTGTCAGTGACTTAATTATTGGTTTAACTATAGTCGCTATTGGGACTAGCTTACCTGAATTAGCAGCATCTATTAATAGTGCAATCAAGGGTAAAACTGATTTTGCTGTGGGTACGATTGTTGGTTCAAATATGTTTAACACCTTAGGTGTATTAGCCTTACCAGCCATTATTGGTACGACACTAATTCCTGATGGCGTATTAGAACGTGATTTACCTATTATGTTGGGAATTACTGCATTATTACTTATTTTTGGCTTCGGTTGTTGGCAAAAATATATGATAGGTCGTTGGAAAGGCTTAGTTTTATTTGCTTGTTTTATTGCCTATGAAACACTCCTCTATATGCAAGCAACAACATAAATAAAATGACACATCATAACCATATTTCTCTAGGGCGAGCGGTTATTGAAGAAGAGATCGCTGCTCTTAAAAAATTACCAGAGCGTTTAGATGAACAGTTTTCTGCTGCCTGCGAAGCTATTCTACACTGCAAAGGACGTATTATTGTTACAGGAATGGGCAAGTCTGGTCATATTGGTAATAAGATTGCAGCAACATTGGCTAGCACAGGTACGCCTGCATTTGCGGTTCATCCAGGGGAAGCCAGTCATGGTGATTTAGGTATGATAACAGAGGATGATGTTGTCATTGCTCTTTCCAACTCTGGGCAGTCGGAGGAAATTCTTGCTATCTTGCCTGTCATCAAACGCCTTGGTATTAAGCTGATTTCCTTCACAGGTGAGCCTAATTCTGAGCTAGCTCAAGCCTCTGATTTTCATCTTAATATTGCTGTTGATAAAGAAGCCTGCCCGCTAAACCTTGCTCCTACCTCAAGCACAACCACAACCCTAGTGATGGGGGATGCCTTAGCGATTGCATTATTAGAGGCAAGAGGCTTTACCGCCGATGATTTTGCCCGCTCACACCCCGGCGGACGCTTAGGCAAACGCTTATTGGTGCGTGTAAATGATTTAATGCACACGGGCAACGCAATTCCTAAAGTCACTGCGGATGTATCCTTAGAGCAAGCAATCTTAGAAATCACTGGCAAGGGGTTGGGCATTACCGCAATTGTTACTGAACATGATACACTAGAAGGGGTTTTTACCGATGGTGATCTGCGTCGGACATTTGAAAAAGGCATTGATTTAAAAACAGCCATTATCAGAGAAATTATGACAACACGATACACAAGTATTTCAGCCAATGCTTTAGCCGTCGATGCCTTAAATCAAATGGAAAAGCTTTCTATCACCGCACTGCCCGTGATTTCTGACGACTCACAGCTCATTGGTATTATTCACATGCACGATTTGCTAAAAGCAGGGATTGCCTAATAATGACAACAATTTAAAAACTTGCAAAAAATATTAAGCTCGTTATTTTAGATGTTGATGGTGTTTTAACCGATGGCAGCCTTTTTTATAATGATAGTGGCGAAGAATACAAAGCTTTTAATGCAAAAGATGGACATGGTATTCGCATGTTACAAGATGTGGGAATTAAGGTTGCTATTATTACAGGACGCAGTTCAGAGTTAGTTCTACACCGTGCAAAAAATTTAAAAATATCGCCTGCATTAATCTATCAAGGTTATCGTGACAAACGCCCTGCCTTTCATGAATTATTGAATAAAACAGGCTTAGAGCCTAAGAATATTGCCTATATTGGTGATGATGTATTTGATTTACCGATTATGTTAAAAGTTGGCTTGTCAATTGCAGTCGGCGATGCTCATGATTTTGTGAAAAAACATACTCATTGGACAACTAAACAACTCGGTGGTCGTGGAGCGGTTAGAGAAGCCAGTGAAATGATTCTTAAAGCACAAGGTAAACTTGATGAATTACTAAGAAACTATTTAAAGTAATGGTTAAAAATAAACGGCGTCACGGTTTATTCTTTTTTATTCTTGCACTCATTATTGCTATTGCAAGTACATGGGGCAATAAAACGTGGATTAGTTATCAAAAATATAAAAATGAGTATGACCAACAAAGCAAAATTTCACACTATTTTGCAGATTTTAACGTAACACAACACCATGCAGATGGATCACTGGACTATAAACTAAGCGGTAAACATTTATCCCATTGGTCAGGCACAAAATCGAGTGAAATATCAGAGTTACAAATCGTTAGCTATGAAGATAAAAAACCATCATTCAATATGACTGCCGCACAAGCTATTATGAGAAATGAAGAAAAGGTGCTGGAACTTCATGATTCCATCATCATCAAAGATTTACAGTCTGACCCTATCTCAGTATTAACAACGGATTTTTTACGCTATTATCCTGATAAAAAATGGATAAACACGGAGTCTCAGGTTAAATTCGTTTCTGGCACAACGATACTAACGGGCAAGGGAATGGACAGTAAATTAGATGAAAATAAATTAAGGATACACGCCGATGTACACTCTACATTTGAAAAAAAATAAGTACCTTGTCCTACTATTAAGTCTGATCTTTTTTACCCCCACTATCATTTGGGCATTATCAGATGATGTTGAAAAGCCTGTTAATATTGAAGCTAACTATGTTGTTTTTGATAACAATAAAGGCATCGCGGATTATGAAGGTAATGTTATTATTACCCAAGGCTCATTACAAATACTAGCAGATAGCGTCCATATCCAAGCTCCAGGTCATGAAATATCAATGGTAATTGCCTTTGGCTCACCCGTGAAATTACGTCAAGAGATGGATGATGGAGAAATCATTAAAGGTCAAGGTAAAAAAATGACCTATGATGTAGAAAATAAAATTATGATCTTAACGGAAGATGCTAAATTAGAACAGGGTAGAGATATTATTATTAATAATTATATCAAATATCTACCAGATACAGGAAAACTTCATGCTGGTGGACAAAAAAATTCAGGGCGAGTAAAAGCGACTTTCCATCCTACAAATAAAGCAGATAAAAACAAAAAAGATCCAGCAAACAGGTAAAAGATAATAATGGCAAGCTTATCGGCAAAACACCTAAAAAAATCCTACAAGAAAAAAGTCGTCTTAAAAGATGTCAGCATCAATATTAATAGTAGTGAAGTTGTTGGTCTGCTAGGTCCTAATGGTGCAGGAAAAACCACTTGCTTCTATATGGTCGTTGGACTTATTGCCTGTGATTCTGGCAATATTTGTTTAAATAATGAAAATATAACCCATGATCCAATGCATGTTCGCGCTAGAAAAGGTATTGGTTATTTAGCTCAAGAAGCAAGTATTTTTCGCAAACTCACCGTTGAAGATAATATACTTGCCGTTTTGGAAATCCGTAAAGATTTAAATAAACAAGAACGTATTAAAAAACTAGAAAACCTGTTAAATGATTTTCAAATTAATCATGTTAGAGAGAGTCTTGGTATCAGTTTGTCTGGTGGAGAACGTCGCCGTGTTGAAATAGCTAGAGCTTTAGCAACTGAACCCTCTTTTATTCTACTAGATGAGCCTTTTGCAGGTATCGATCCTATTTCTGTACTAGAAATACAAAAAATGGTTACCCATCTGACAAATAGAGGGATTGGTGTATTAATTACAGACCATAATGTAAGAGATACCTTAACAATTTGTGATCGAGCTTATATCCTCAGTGAAGGCACTATTCTTGCAGCAGGAACACCTGAATACATAGTCGAGAATCAAAAAGTTAAGGAAGTCTATCTCGGGGAAAACTTCCGCTCTAATTAATGCTTTTCATAAAAAATAATCATCGATAAACTGTTTAAATAATGATTTACAAAGCATTAATAAGAAAGCATGTATACTCCTACCGTTCATCTTCGGTTTTAGATATTTTTACTATAATATTTATAATTATAAAAAATTAGATTTATATCTATCTAAATACTTACCATAAAATAACAACAACACAAAAAGAATCAGAAATGAAAGAATACAATACTAGCCTTATGCTGGTGCTTGCCAGTATTTTTGCTACATCATGCTCATCACAAAACACACCTGTACCTATTGCTCAACCACTTATAAAATCAACACAATTTACGGGTTCATCTCAACCAAAATTTATTCGTACCTCACTGAAATACCCAAATCAATCGAATAGTCATCAAGCTAGCAACAATGCTTATGCTAAACAAGCGGTTCATCACTCTGTGCAACAACATCATTCTCCTCAGTTACTACAACTTTCATATAACGAGCTACGCATGATTGGAGATAAAATATTTAACAATGAATCTGGCTCTGATAAAGAAAAGCTAGTCCATTGGAATGATAATGAAAACTTTGCTTCACTAGGAATCGGTCACTGGACATGGTATCCAGAAGGACGACGAGCAAAGTTAGGTAATACTTTTTGATAGTGTTTTAACTACCTTGAAAAACACAATGTCATTTTACCAAACTGGTTAAGAGAAGCAAAATACCGTGGTGCTCCATGGCGAAGTAAAGCTGAATTAATGAGAGCTCGTAATAGCCCTAAAGTACGTCAACTTAAACGCATTCTCTATGAAACACGTGACTTACAAGCCAAATTTATTTTACAACGTGCTGAAAAAGCGATTCCTCGCTTAATTAAAGCTGCACCAAAGAACCGCCGAGCTCATGTTATTCGTAATATAAATGCGTTAATGAATACCGCAGGTGGTCGCTATGCTTTAATTGATTATATTAATTTTAAAGGCGAGGGGTTAAGTATGAACGGTGGTTACCGTGGTCAAAATTGGGGAGTTCTACAAGTCTTACTTGCTATGCGACCTGCTCCAGCGGGCAAGCCTGCACTAAATGAATTTGCTAATGCTGCAATGTATATTCTAGATAGACGTGTAAAAAACTCTCCTAAATCGAGAAATGAAGCTCGCTGGTTACCTGGCTGGAATAACCGAATTAATACTTATCGTAACCCTTGGGTGTGATTAAAGCCTCTCCTTAGCTTAATATGTGACTTTTATTTCACACTAAAAGAACTATCCAATAATATACTACTTTTTTTCTATATGTACTTAATAACAATCAACATAGG
>JALWYT010000194.1 GCA_026992705.1 Thiotrichaceae bacterium | reverse complement strand
ACCTACAACTGTAGATTCATTATAGACTCTTTCTGGTGTGGACTCACATGCTGTGAGGAAAATCATAGCAAAAAATATTATGCAGAATTTGTTATAACTCATAATAGTGTGGATAATTCTTTAATTAAATTGACGCAAAAATCGTAAATCATTTTCAAAAAATAAGCGTAAGTCGTTGACACCATAATATAACATGGCTAAACGCTCTACGCCCATACCAAATGCAAACCCTGTATATTGCTCATTGTCAATTCCAACTGAGGAAAAAACATTGGGATGCACCATACCACAACCGAGTACTTCTAACCAACCAGTTCGTTTACAAACACGACAACCAGCTCCACCACAAGCGACACATTGTACATCAACTTCAGCAGATGGCTCAGTAAAAGGAAAATAGGATGGACGAAAGCGTACTTGTAAATCACGCCCAAAAAATTGTTTCAGAAAATCGTCTAAAATCCCCTTGAGTTCAGCAAAGCTGACATTGGTATCAACCATCAAACCTTCTACTTGATGAAACATTGGTGTATGTGTTAAATCCGAATCGCAACGATACACTCGCCCTGGGGCAATAATTTTCAATGGCGGCTGTTGTTCTTTCATGGCATGAATTTGCACTGGTGAAGTATGAGTGCGTAACAGGGTATGTGCGTCAAAGTAAAAAGTATCGTGCATTGCCCGTGCTGGATGATGGGCGGGAATATTGAGGGCTTCAAAATTATAATAATCATCTTCAATTTCAGGGCCTTCTTCGACACGAAACCCAACTTGTGCAAACAATTTTTCAATTCTTTGCAAGGTTTGTGTCACTGGGTGCAAGCCACCTTTTAATTGTCCACGCCCAGGCAAAGTTACATCAATGCGTTCATTTGCCAATTGTGCTGCTAACTTGGCTGCTTGTAATTCGGCACGACGATGTTCAATCGCCTGTTGCACGATTTTCTTGGCTTCATTAATCGCTTTTCCAACTTGTGGACGCTGCTCAGCGGGTAATTGACCGAGCTGTTTAAGCTGTGTAGTTAGGAGACCTTTTTTGCCTAAAAAATGAATACGTAATTGATCCAGACTGCTTAAATCAGGGGTATTTTGAATATCTTCTTGAGATTGAGTGAGAATTTTTTCTAGGGATTCCATTAGTTTTATTGCCATTTTTGAAAAAAATTAACCAGTAGCAGCAGATAGTACAACTAAATAGACAAAGATACCAACTACTGTGCCAATCATAAGACCACTGATAAAGCCGCCAATAATGCCGAGACTTGATGGTGAGACTAAACTAACCTTGATTGCTCCCAAAAGCGCACCTGCGGTAGCAGGATATGTAATCGTTCCTTGTCCATTCTTAAAAGACATAACCAGTATTACTATAACAATGATAAATGAGCTCCAAAAATAAAACTTGTTTTTTTGATATTCAACTAAATAGGTACGCAAAGGTGCTAATTTTAAAGCATATTCTGGTATTTTCTCCTCTCCTACTTTTTTAAATACAATATTATTGGATTGAGTGGCTAGTTGTTGAT
>JALWYT010000193.1 GCA_026992705.1 Thiotrichaceae bacterium | reverse complement strand
TTAATCAGAGCTTCCTTAAAGCTTATAATTCACTTTGCGATTTGATGGGATATAGTCTATATCTGCTGATGAATAGCTATGAATGTAAGATAGTTACATAATTTAACAAATTAATAAATACATAAAGTAGGTGTAATATTTTGTCTCAAGGCATAATAGATATAAAAGGCGAAATGTCCATGTTGAACGTGTTACGTTTATCAGTAACTGATATTCAGCAAATTTCAGAATTGCTACAATCCAAAATGGTAAACTCTCCACAGCTTTTTCGTGATAGTCCTATTATTTTAGATTGTGCTGGTTTAGGTAAAAAGTGTGTCAAATTAGCATTTGATGAACTATATACTGTTGTTAGAGATATAGGTTTTATTCCTGTTGGAGTGAGGAATGCTCCAGGTGACTGTATAAAGAAAATAAAGCAGTCAGGGTGGGCTGTTATGCGTTCAAGCAAGTCAACAAACAAGGTTGAAAAAGGCACAATATCAGGACAAATAACGCAAACTGATAAAAAAGTAGAGGTTGTAAATCGACCATTGAGATCAGGTCAGCAAGTTTATGCACCACAGGGAGATGTTGTTGTTTTGCATCAAACCAGTGCAGGTTCAGAAATATTGGCAGATGGTTCAGTACATGTGTATGGAGCCTTGCGTGGAAGAGTACTGGCAGGTGTCAATGGAGCAGAGAGTGCTCGTATATTTTGCCAATCACTTGAGGCAGATTTAGTTGCTATTGCAGGTTGTTATCAATTACTAGATGATGCTGATACAGATCTAAAAGGTCAACCTGCAATGATCCGTTTAGAAAATGGGCGTTTGATTTTTGAGCCGTTAGCTTAGGAGAAGTTTTTTGAGTAAGGTAGTCGTTATAACATCAGGGAAAGGTGGTGTTGGTAAAACAACCACAAGTGCTGCGATGGCAACGGGATTAGCTCTACAAGGGCATAAAACAGCCGTCATTGATTTTGATGTGGGTTTGAGAAACCTAGATCTAATCATGGGTGTTGAACGTCGTGTTGTATATGATTTTATTAATATTATTAATGGTGAAGCTACACTAAAACAAGCATTAATTCGTGATAAAAGAGCCGACGGTTTATATATATTACCCGCATCACAAACTCGGGATAAAGAGTCTTTAACGAAAGAGGGTGTTGAAAGTGTTATTAATGAACTGAAAGAAGAAGGCTTTGAGTTCATTATCTGTGATTCACCGGCAGGAATTGAAAAAGGCGCTCACATGGCGATGTACTTTGCTGATGAAGCTATTGTAGTCACGAATCCTGAAGTCTCCTCTGTAAGAGACTCTGATAGAGTGTTAGGTTTATTACAAAGTAAAACACAAAAAGCTGAACAGGGTGAAGTGGTAAAAGAACATCTATTAATTACACGTTATTCTCCTGAGCGAGTTGATGAGGGAGATATGCTTAGCCTAGAAGATATTTTAGATATTCTTGCAATACCATTAATCGGAGTGATACCAGAATCAGAATCCGTACTACAGGCATCAAACCGTGGTATTCCAGTGATACTGGATGAAAAAAGTCGTGCTGGTCAAGCCTACAGTGATGTTGTTAAGCGTTTCCTTGGAGAGACCGTACCACATCGGTTTTTGGAAGTAGAAAAGAAAGGATTCTTGAGAAGACTCTTTGGGTAAAAAGCGGATATTATGGGATTACTTAGTTATTTTAAAAAGAATAAAAAGAGCTCAGCATCACAAGCGAAGGAGCGCTTACAGATTCTTATTGCTCACGAACGCAATGGTAGAGGTTCTACACCCGACTATCTACCACGTTTAAAATCCGAATTAATGACTGTTATTCGTAAGTATGTTGATGTCACAGAAAAAGATGTTAATGTACAATATGAAGAAGGTAGCCATTGTGATGTACTTGAATTAAATATTGTATTGCCTGAAAACAAATATAAATTTTAAGAAATTTAGTGACAAGAGAATAAAAAATGAACAAGCACTATATTTTAACCCTACTAGGCAAAGACGATATTGGTATTGTTGCCAGTGTAACGGGTGATTTATCACAAGCGAATTGCAACTTGCAAGAAACCTCAATGCTATGTTTAGGGGGCAGTTTCAGTATTTTAATGATTATTGAAACAGAGTTAGATAAAGCATCAATTAAAGATGTGCTAGATAAAACCTGTCAACAGTTCAAACTAAAACTACATATTGATCATCTCGATAATACTCAACAAAGCAAGCCAATTAATCCAGATGTGCAAGTCAGCATACATGGTGCGGATTCAGTTGGCATTGTAGCCAAAGCAACTAACGTACTTGCTACAGCAGGGCTTAATATCACTCATCTAAGCTCGGATATTATTAACGCCAATGATATGCCTATCTATGTGCTTTCTATTTCTGGTCAAGCAACCCAAGGTTATACCGCATTAGAAACAGCGGTTAAAAACTTGCAATCAGAAAAGCTAGCTGTCCACATAGAATCAATCCAAGTTTTAATGGCGTAATCTAATGGCTATTCAAGACATTCTGGTTTACCCAGACAAACGGTTAAAAACACCCTCAAAAATTATCACAGAATTTGACGGAGCGTTCCAGCAATTAGTTGACGATTTGGAAGAAACACGCTTGGCAGGACCAGGAGCAGTAGGTATTGCTGCCCCACAAATCGCCGTATTTCAACGCGTCGTTATCGTTGATGTATCTAAAATGCGAAAGCCCGTTGCCAATCATGGCTATATGGTTTTGGTGAATCCAGAAATAACCGCATGGGAAGACTACGACATTGGCAGAGAAGGCTGCTTATCTGTCCCCGATTTCACAGGTGATGTCATTCGAGCAAAAAACATACACCTAAAAGCCCAAGACCGTCATGGCAATGAAATTGAATACGATATGGAAGGCTTTGAAGCCCGAGCCGTACAACATGAAATAGACCACTTAGACGGTTTATTATTTTTAGACCGAGTTGTTAGCCGTAATACCGATGTTTACAAGCGAAAGATTTATAAAAAGCCCCCTTAGTCAGTGAAATATATATAGCTTATCATAAAAAAATTGAATAACTGGATAGATAATTCATAATGCCACAAGGATTCATAAGCTTTTAGTAATTCATGAATTGATAATAAATACAAGAAAATAATCAAATGGCTAAAAAGAATATTTCCATACAAACAGATCAATTATTATCCACTATACAAAAGTGGCTAGACAGTGGTTGGAAAAAGATATTTCAATTTTATATTAAAAACTTACAGCCACTTATTACTGATATAACCATAAAACAAAAAAAAAAAAGTATTAAAAAAAATTTATCTACACAGTCTTTTAATAATCCACATTTTTTTATGTGGTTAGGTATTGCCGCCATCATTGCAGGTATTCTTATCTTTATTAATCCACAACGCTTTATCGGCTGGCAAGTGATTCTTGTTCCCTTGATTGCTATAGTCGTTCCAGTGATTGTGGACTTCTTTAAAACATCGTCTCAAGAAGCAAAAGAAACATTAGAAAGCTACACAGGACGGAATTTGATCGGCAAGTCATTCAAATTAAAAGCACCATTGGTTAATGGTCAGGCAGAACTAACCATACAAAGTAATAAATGGATACTAAAAGGAGACAATTACCCAGCAGGAACACGAGTAAGAATTATAGCAGTCAGCAAACAAACGCTTTTTATTACTGAGGTTGCATAGTGCAATTTGAACAGCGTGATGGCATAAGTTTTATTAATGTTGATATAGCCCTAACTCAGCAAACAATAATGGAGCTTTGCAATAATATTCAATCATTGGCTATGCAAGCACCGCATAAAATTATTATCAATATGCAGCAAATGCCTTATATCACCACCTCAGCATTACTGTCTTTTTTTCAAAGCTACTCCACATTATTTGAAAAAGGCTTCTCCCTTGAAATACAAGCGGTGAATAAAGATAGCTATGACTTACTCAAATTGGCTAATTTTCATTTATTAGCTGATATAAATAAGCAAATTTAGTAATACCAACATCACTGCTTACTACACAGTAGTCGTTACAAAATAAAAAATAAACAGTAACTACTCCGTGCAATTTATATGTAAGGTGGAAAGTGATTGATTATTCGGGCTTAGGCAGCAGAGATGCTGCCTTAGAGCTTACAGGGATGTATTTACAGCGTCCCGAATAATCAAGCACTTACCACCCGCACTACGCATTAGACAGAGTAGTTACAATAAATAATCAATAGACCCAATATGCCATATAAAAATTTACAACGATTTTTAACACAAATAACCGCACGCAGTGACATTATGCTAGCTGTCTTCCTCGTGACGATAGCGTTTATGATGATACTGCCCATGCCAACGCTGCTAATTGATATATTACTCGCGGTTAATTTAACAGGCTCCATCCTGCTATTAATGATGGCGGTTTATATCTCATCGCCCTTAATGTTCTCCTCATTTCCTGCCGTATTATTGCTGACAACCCTATTCCGCTTGGCATTAAGTATCTCAACAACACGCCTAATCCTAAGCCAAGCCGATGCAGGGCATATTGTGCAAACCTTTGGTGATTTTGTTGCAGGTGGCAATCTAGTCGTTGGTTTTGTCATCTTCTTAATTATCACCATTGTACAATTTATCGTTATTACCAAAGGCTCTGAGCGAGTGGCAGAAGTCAGTGCCCGTTTCTCTTTAGATGCCATGCCGGGCAAGCAAATGAGTATTGATAGCGACTTGCGTTCTGGCGTAATCACTTTGGATGAAGCACGAGCAAGGCGAGCTCGATTAGAAAAAGAAAGCCAGCTATTCGGCTCAATGGATGGAGCAATGAAATTCGTCAAAGGTGATGCTATTGCAGGTTTGGTGATTATCTTTGTCAATATTATCGGCGGTATTTCAGTCGGTATGTTGCAAAACGGTATGGATATTAATGCGGCAACCTCACTGTATTCTATTTTGACGATTGGTGACGGCTTGGTTGCTCAAATTCCTGCCTTATTTATCGCTATTACAGCAGGCATCATTGTTACTCGTGTTACGGTCGATGAAAAAAGCAATTTGGGTGATGATATTGGCAATCAAATTCTTGCCCAGCCATTTGCTTTGATTGCTGCCTCAGGGGTGGTTTTTTTAATGGGCTTTGTACCCGGCTTTCCAACCGCTGTATTTATGATTCTTGGTGTCATCTTGGCATTAATTGGTTTTGTTTTACATAAAACAACATCTAATTATTTCGATGAATCTGATGGAACATCCATGCTAGGTCGAGAAAAAATTGCCCATGACCAAAGCACCGAAATTCAAACAGAAGCGGGAGCACAACCTTCCTCACCCGTGCTAGTCGAAATATCAGAAAAAGCCCGCACCATGTTCTCCCCCGTTATGCTAAATGATGAATTTATCAAGGTTCGAGGAGAGCTGTACAATGATCTTGGCATTATGATTTCAGGCATTGCTTTACGCTTTGTTAAGCATTTAGACGATGATGAATATGTCATCAGCATTCAAGATATTCCCGCAGAACGTGGGCGATTAGGCAAAGGCAAAGTTTATATCCAAGCCGCCCGTACAGAATTAGAAACCAAGCAGATCCCCTATCAACAAG
>JALWYT010000192.1 GCA_026992705.1 Thiotrichaceae bacterium | reverse complement strand
GAAGATATGAAAGCACAGGAAATTACCGTGCTGGATGTACGCGGGAAATCAAGCATGGTTGACTATATGATTATCGCAACAGGCAACTCAACACGGCATGTAAAATCCATCGCAGCAAATCTATTTAAAGAATTCAAAGATGCAGGCAATCAACCACTCGGTATAGAAGGCGAAGACAACGGCGAATGGGTACTTGTTGACCTTGCCGATATTGTCGTCCACATCATGCAACGTGATGTGAGAGATTTTTATAATCTTGAAAAATTATGGGGCATGGAAGAGGATGACTGAAGAATTATCATAAATATCAGGAATTATAGGCGATATATTTATTCTTCATGATTACATATCTTTATTATAAATTCCCCCAACTCACGAAACTCGCTTTCATGGGCACTGCCTTTTCGCCAAGCGAGACCTATTTCTCGATAGCTGCTTTTATCTAATGGGTAAGTTTTGATATTGGTGTTTTGCAGTAATAAAGATTCTTCTGCCATTTCAGTGAGATAGGTAATACCTATATCCGAATTAACCATTTCGACTAGGGTTAATAAGCTGCTGGCATTAAAACGACTAACGGTATCTTGATTGCGTATTTTGCAGGCTGACAAGGCATGATCCCTCAGGCAATGCCCATCTTCTAATAATAAAATACTTTCAGGTTTTAATTGGCTAAAAGAATAGTGTTTGGGGTCATCAATCCATTGTGTCTTTTCATGGCAGGCGAGACGGAAGTGATCTTTAAACAATAGCATGGTTTCTATATTGCTAAGTTTGTAAGGGAAGGCGATTAGGATTAAATCAAGCTCGCCAGACATTAGCTGGGCATAAGAATTTAAAGTGGTGTCTTCCCGCAAATAAAGTCGCAACTTTGTATAGTGTTTGCGTAGGGCAGGCATAATTTTCGGCAAAATAAATGGAGCAATTGTCGGGATAATGCCGAGATTTAAACGTCCAACCAACATACCTTGCCCCAGTGCGGCGGATTCTGTTAATAGCTCGATATTACGAATACAGTACCGAGCTTGACTGGCAATTTTCTTACCTGTTCGGGTAATGGTGACAGTTTTATTAGTGCGATCAACCAATTGTGTATCAAGTAATTTTTCTAACTCTTTAATGGCTGTGCTAAATGCTGACTGCGAAACAAAACTCGCTTCAGCCGCTTTGCCAAAATGTTGATATTTTTCAAGAGCAATAAAATATCGAAGTTGTTTGACGGTGGGAAGATTTTGCATAAGGCGTTCGCCATTCGGTTTTATAGATTGTAATGATATATATATTCTAATTTACCAAAGATATTAACAGGTTTATAGTTAGCTCATCAATAATACGAGGATAAAACCATGCTAGAAAACAAAGAAGGTCAAACCATTCCATTTACCGTTTTTCATACACGCCAAGGCAGCGAATGGGTTGATATTACAACGGATGATATTTTTAAAGGCAAAACCGTTGCCGTATTTTCATTACCCGGAGCATTTACACCAACTTGCTCATCATCGCATGTGCCACGTTACAATCAACTGGCAGATA
>JALWYT010000191.1 GCA_026992705.1 Thiotrichaceae bacterium | reverse complement strand
AATAATTTATTAATTTTTGAAGTATTGCATCGTCTTTAAACAAGTTCGTATCCATTCTGTTACTTACAATTTCATTCATCGTATCCATACCTTTTTTTACCGCATCGCCATTTTTTTCGGCAATTTTAATCATAGGTAACTCATAGGTGTTGCTAAAATAGTTTTCAATAGTTTTAAACTTACTATTATGTTTTAAAGCAACTGGAAAAGTAAAAATAATGTTTGTTTTTAATGATGTAAAAAATAGTTGATAGCATATCTTCACTAATCGTCACGCTATATTCATCTATAACTATTTTTTCTAATAATTGCTTGGCAATGGTATGATTTTTTCTTTCAGAATCCAAAATATCCAGAACGATATTGGTATCAAGGAAGATGGATTTCATTTGTATTTATCTGCCTTGTCAGCTTTTAATGTTTGAATATTTTTATTTTCAGTATCGCCTCTAGCAATTCCTGCGAATTGTAGCAGCTCTTTTAATTTTTTTTCCTGTTTCTCTTTTAATCTTGATTCAATAAAGTGTTTTACCTCCTCTGCATATTGATTAGAAACAAATACCCCTTTGTACTGATGTGATTTCTTGTCTTCAATATCAATGTAATTATAATCCGATAAAAGTTTACCGCTACGAGTCAGCTCTCGAATACTCATACTTGTATTCACGATATCATCCATTACACGGCAGAGCTTCATAACGAGATTACAAGCTAGTTACATTTTCTCCCTCAAAATAGCAAGGTTATTTCGCATAACATCAAGATTCGGATGCCCCTTAGGAAACACCTTTTCCAGAATTGATATTGCCTTTAGTAAAAGTGGTTCTGCTTCTGCGTATTTACCTTGTGATTTATACAATAGAGCCAGATTATTGAGGCTGGTCGTCACATCAGGGTTGATCCTCGCCCAGCACCTTTTCCCATATCGCAAGTGAACGTTGGTACAGTGGCTCGGCTTCTGTGTATTTGCCTTGTGCATCATATAAATATGCTAGCCACTGATGCATAAAAGCCGTCTGTTTATGCTCACTTCCCAATGTTTGCTCAATGTATTGCTTAAGGATTTTGCCTGTTTCCAGCCATTCATTACATTTAGCGGCTTTATCAAATTGAGTCGCCATACCACCCCACCAGCTAATTAAGCCATCAAGATCATTAAGTTGTTGTTTATAATAAAAAGCCTCTTCAAAGGCATTGTAAATGCTGTTCTGTAATGCTTTTGGGGCTTAAATCCTGTAATTGCTGCTTGTAATAACCAAAGAGAAATTAATTAATTGCCTGTTGTTGCTCATCACTTTGTACGCCTTTTAAACTTTTTCGCATTAAGTCATGCAGTTGGTAGCGGGTTTCATCATCCTCTTGTTGTTGCTGGATAAAGGAAAAAGCATTAAGTTGATCTAGCTCAGGAATCAGGTATCGGGTAATAGGTTCTAAATTTGTCGATTAGGGCAATCAAAACGTAGCAGGCTTAATACTTTGAGTGTGGCGTCTTCATGGGGTCATTGAGGTATTTCATAAAGTGGTCAAATAATTCCTGTT
>JALWYT010000190.1 GCA_026992705.1 Thiotrichaceae bacterium | reverse complement strand
TCGAGCCTGTTCTTCTGCTTGTTCTAAACTGATATGGCGCACATCTTTACCTTTCACAAAATAAATCAGATATTCACAAATATTGCGTGAATGCGCCGCTACTCGTTCTAAAGCCCGAGTTGACCACATAATATTTAAAATTATCGGTATATTGCGTGGGTCTTCCATCATATAAGTCATCAATTGACGACCAATTGTGTCACATTCTTGATCAACTTTAGATTCTTGGTGCATAACTTGTAATGCCGTTTCAATATCAAGACGGGCAAAAGCATCTAAACTATTATGTAACATAGTTTGCACTTGTTCACCAAGATGTCTAATGGCGAAAAAATATTTACCACCTTTATCACTTGGTATTTTTAAAGCCATTTGTGCGATACGTTCAGCTTGATCACCTATTCTTTCCAAATCAGGAATCGTTTTTACCACTGCCATTACTAGACGTAAATCACTAGCAGTAGGCTGGCGGAGAGCCAAAATTCTTGTACTTTCATCATCAATCTCAACTTCCAAAGCATTGATTTTATAATCATTAGAATATACTTCTCTAGCTAGTTCATCATTAAGATTGATTAAAGCAGTAATAGCCTTAGTTAATTGCTCTTCAACTAATCCGCCCATTTTCAGGACTTGATTGCGTAATTCGCGTAATTCTTTATTAAATTTTGCCGAAATATGCTGTTCTATAAGGGCTTCTTGCATTTTTATTAACTACCCATAGCGACCAGTAATATAGTCTTCAGTTTGTTTTTTGGAGGGATTGGTAAATAAGGTACTGGTTTCACCAAATTCAATTAGCTCACCTAAATACATAAAAGCAGTATAATCAGAAACACGCGCTGCTTGTTGCATATTATGAGTAACAATAATGATTGTATAATCCGATTTTAATTCGTTAATTAATTCTTCAATTTTAAGCGTCGAAATTGGATCAAGTGCAGATGCAGGTTCATCTAACAATAAGACTTCTGGTTCAATGGCAATCGCTCTAGCAATAACAAGCCGTTGCTGTTGTCCGCCTGATAAACCCAAGGCATTATCACGCAAACGATCTTTAACTTCATCCCATAATGCCGCACCCTTAAGAGATTTTTCTACGACTTCATCTAGTATGCGACGATTTTTAATACCTTGTATGCGTAAACCATAAGCGACATTTTCATAAATGGACTTTGGAAATGGATTTGGCTTTTGAAATACCATTCCAACTCGTCGTCGTAAATCTGCCACATTTACGGAATTATCAAAGATATTCTGACCATCTAATAATATTTCACCTTGAATTTTAACACTATCTACTAAATCATTCATACGATTAAAGCAACGTAATAGTGTTGATTTGCCACAACCACTAGGCCCAATATAGGCAGTGACGCGCTTTTCTGGGATTCGCATATCAATATTTTTTAAAGCTTGCTTATCACCATAAGACAAATTTAAGTTTTTAACTTCAAGACAGATTTTTTCATTCTCAAGAATGAGCGCGGATTCTCTTTGAGCTATAGAGTTTATATTAATACTTTTTGTCATAATAAATATTAGGC
>JALWYT010000189.1 GCA_026992705.1 Thiotrichaceae bacterium | reverse complement strand
TTCTTCAATAGTTTTCACACGCACTTTTACTCCTGGGATTACCAAAAGAAAAAGACTAACCGAGAAAAATATCGCACCAGTTAAACTGGTTGCTTTTACATTTTTAGCTATAACTGAATGGGTATACAATTCGTATAATGTTTCAGCAAATTTTAACTAAGTACTACAATTGGTAAACTCTACCAATTACTTGATTCTTAATTTATCCGATTGTTTGTATATGCATTGAGAGGTTTGCAAATTTATAGTTATTTTAAACATCTTATATTTTATTCGATTTTGTTCAATTATTTGCTATGGAGTTTGAAGTGTAGAGAGTATTGCTGAATTGAAAATTACAAATACTACCCATAATATTCACAAATCAAGGCTGATGCAGAGCGATAAGTCTCTGTTAAGAATAATAAATAAAATTTGTTTCCAAAATATTTTTATTCACTCAGTAATATACTTTAGCAACATAGGTTTAATAGTAACTACTCGCCCATTTGGCTATAAGCAGAGTGATTGTTGCTGTATTACCAGAATAAACACGCGGCAGACCCTTCCACGGGCGCTTGACGCCAGCATCCCTGCTGGCAACAGTTTATTCTAGCAATACAGCATCAATCACGGATTAAGCATTCACACGGATTTAGCATTCAATAGATGAGTAGTTACCTTTAATGAATTTAAATGTTAGTGATCATTTAATTTAGCAAAATATAATTGAGATTGGCATGAATAAGCACTTAAGGTTTCAGCAAAACCAGTTAACCTCAAGTCACTTTTCCACAAATACAATGTGTATTATTTTTCTGCGCACCCCGTATAAAAACAAAAAATGCGTTAAACAAACCCAGGAATATTAAGCACGAATTCATTTAACCCCAACAACCTCCCGATCAGTCTACCCTACCCATGAACTAATTCACGAAAGAATTTCAACACTAAATCTTCATTATTTACGCCGACTGACGCTTTATCGACCAATAAATATATCGCTTTTATATTTTTATTAATACTTTACTAAAAGATTAATGTAAAGTTCAGTTGCCCATTCTATTATCCATTCTAACTTCTATTGTAAGTCGGTATTTTCAATGACTTTGACAAAAATAAAAACAGGTAGCACATAGAAGTTAACTGAAAACGTTTAAAGCAATTGATTGACTCAACCATCAATAAAAAACAGAGCATAAACCGTGTATAAATTATTTTATAAATTAAACAACAGACCTTTTCCGCCTAAAACTGATCTGAATCATTTTTACACGACTCGCACTCATAAGCGGGCTATTATGCACTTACGTGCTGGATTTGAACAAGCTGATGGGATACTAGTTTTAAGCGGTGAAAATGGTCTTGGCAAAACCACCCTGGTTAAAAACATGCTTGAAGAAATGGATAAGGATAAAAACCTTATTGCATTTATTGGCAATCCGCCGCAAGCCGACCAGGACTTTTTACCCACAATTCTTTCGGCTTTCCAGCTTCCGGTAACAGATACTCAACCTAAAGCATTATTTAACGCCTTACATTCTTTTATACTCGAGAAAGTACGGCTTCATAG
>JALWYT010000188.1 GCA_026992705.1 Thiotrichaceae bacterium | reverse complement strand
CGAATAATCAAGCACTTACCACCTTCACTACTCATTAGTCATTAAAACAATCATTCGGAATATCAGGCTTATTCCCCAAACCTCTAGCAGAAACATCCAAGGCACATTCATTATCGAGCATTTTCAATACACTCACTCGCTGGTGTTGAGCTTGCACTTTTTCACAAGAGGCGATGCATTGCATACATTGGGTGCAGGTAAACATATTGCGTTTTAAGCTGCGGGGTTTTAATCGCATTGGGCAAGCGTGTTCGCAAGAGGTGTCGCAATCTGAACAATATTTGCTACGTTTACGATCAAAGCCGACGACTAAGGCTTTTTTATTTGCCATCCAAATAAGACTTTGAAACAGACCAATGGCACAGCCGAAGCGACAAAATAGGTGTCTAGCAAGTGTAAATTCGAGGATAAAAACAATCGTGGCAGCCGTAATAAAAATCAATTGATTTCTACTTAATTCTCCTGCGAATAAATTGCCATAGATTTCAGCAGGTGGGAGTAGGTAAGTCAGCAATGCCACTGCCCATAAAAATGCAAAAGAGCTAACAGCTATCGCGGTAATTAACCACCACCATGAGCTGGTATTAATAGTTGTCCCATCTTGTTGCTGAGTTGGAAGTTTGTTCTTCTCCCAAAGATTAGGCTTGCCCGATGCTCGTCGCATTAGGGAATTAATCATTTCAACAACAGAAAAATGTGGGCAAAGCCAGCCGCAATATAATCGTCCCCATTTCCATGAGATAAAAATCCCTACAGTAATTATTACAGCAATCGGCAAAAAGAAGCGGATAAACATATTAAGTAGCATCACGCTAACATCGGTATCCGCATTAATACCTAATACCCAAGGATGTTGGAATAGAATAAAGTGTTTTTCGTTAAGGTCGTAACGAAAAATATCCAATACAGGGGCAAAGACAAATAGCAGAAAAAATGCCGTTCGCCATAGAAGGCGTTTATGTTGAGTGGTCATGGTTGATCAGCTTTTATCCCGCTCCACTGAATCATCGTATTACGATGACTTCGCCATAAACCTGCACGATTTAATAGGGCTTTTTTCTGATTAATTTGCAAAGCATTGCTTAAATTCTCCTCTAGTGAAGGATTTTTAAGCATGATGGCGTAGCCTTCTTCAATCATTTTATGGTTGAGTGGCATACCATCTTTATCGAAAACAACCACGGGAATGCGTCCGTATTTATCCCTTTGTTTTAAATCTGCCCACAAACTGACTTGGTTTTTTGATAAATAAATCAGTGATTGCAGATATTGTGTGGCTTGCTTGCCGATAGTGAGTAGTTGTTCTTTATCTAAACCTGTGCGTTTTAGATCAACCTTGAGTTTAGGGTTTTCAGTGTCTTCAGGGGCATCAATGCCTTTGAGTTGGACACGTTCATTTTTACCATTAATGCTAAGAATTATCGTATCACCATCTTCAACACTAACGACGTTATACATCGGTTTGTCAGTGCAGGCGGTTAATAATTGAATAATGAGTAAAAAACAAGCGATAGAAATATATTTCATCATTGGGCAAATCGAATAGTACGAGTGT
>JALWYT010000187.1 GCA_026992705.1 Thiotrichaceae bacterium | reverse complement strand
ATTTATATGTTTGGACTTGTTTTTGCATAGTTGGAAATAAAGGGCAACCACAGAGGCACAGAGGGATTGCCCCTACTAATATCGGTCAAAAATTAGGATATAAATTTATGAAGATGGTAACTGCTATTATTAAACCATTTAAGCTTGATGATGTACGCGAGGCTCTTTCTGAAGTTGGCGTGCAAGGTATTACTGTAACTGAAATTAAAGGTTTTGGTCGTCAACATGGGCATACGGAAATATATCGTGGTGCAGAATATGTGGTAGATTTTTTGCCTAAAGTAAAAATTGAAGCTGCGGTGAGTGAAGATGATCTTGATGCGGTGATTGATGCAATTACGAAGGCTGCTAATTCTGGTAAAATCGGAGATGGCAAAATTTTTGTGTCTGCGCTTGAGCAAGTAGTTCGTATTCGTACTGGTGAAACTGGCAGAGATGCTCTTTAATAATAAGGATAAAGCTAAAATGAAAGATTTAAAAAATTTATTATTTTCTGTTGTTTTTACTTTAACTTTATTACCTTCTCTCGCTTTTGCTGAAGAAGCCCCAGTATTGTCTTCTGGAGACACCGCTTGGATGCTGATGGCTACTGCATTGGTGTTATTTATGACAATCCCTGGGCTTTCTTTGTTTTATGCAGGTATGGTGCGTAGTAAGAATGTCTTGTCAGTATTAATGCAATGTTTTGCTATTACTTCATTAATGAGCATACTTTGGGTTTTATTTATCTATAGTATCGCCTTTACTGATGGCGGTAGTATGAATGCTTGGATTGGTGGATTGGATAAGGCATTTTTAGCTGGTGTGGGTGTGGATTCAATTTTGGAAGGTCAAACAATTCCTGAAACTGTTTTTATGACTTTCCAAATGACTTTTATAATCATTACTCCTGCTCTCATAGTAGGCGCATTTGCTGAACGTATGAAGTTTTCTGCTATGCTAATTTTTATGGGATTTTGGGCAACCTTTGTATATGCGCCTGTTTGCCATTGGGTTTGGGGCGGCGGTTGGTTGGGTGATTACGGTATCTTGGATTTTGCTGGTGGTACTGTTGTACATATTAACGCTGGTGTAGCTGGATTAGTTGCGGCTATTATGTTGGGTAAACGTAAAGGTTATCCAAATGTAGCAATGCCTCCGCATAATTTGACTTATACGATTATGGGTGCTTCTATGCTATGGATTGGTTGGTTTGGATTTAATGCGGGTAGTGAATTAGCAGCCGATGGGGTAGCTGGTATGGCAATGGCTGTTACTCAAATTGCTACTGCGGCTGCGGCTTTAGGTTGGATGTTCAGTGAATGGGTGTTACATCGTAAACCTAGTGTACTTGGTATTGCATCAGGTGCTGTCGCTGGATTAGTTGCAATTACGCCAGCTTCTGGAGCGGTAGGCCCAATGGGAGCGTTGGCAATAGGAGCAGCGGCTGGCGTAGGTTGTTTTTTTAGTGCGACTCGCTTAAAACAGGCTTTGGGTTATGACGATGCTTTAGATGTTTTTGGAGTTCATGCAGTCGGCGGTATTATTGGGGCTTTGTTGACAGGTGTATTTGCAGCTAC
>JALWYT010000186.1 GCA_026992705.1 Thiotrichaceae bacterium | reverse complement strand
AATAAAATAGTGAAAATGCTCTGCAAGACTAGGCTTGATAAAGAAGAGCATCATTAATAGGGATGCTAGCCAAGAAATTTGTTTGATTCTTTTTTGATACATTGTCATATCCTTTTACAATTGTAATTGCTTTGGTAATGGAAGCTGGTAAGTATTTGCTTCACCCATTATTTATGATTTTGCTACTGCTAGTACCAATACAAATAAAGCACTGGTAGCAATCCATGAGCCGATGACTCGTAGTACCACGCCATTAATTAAGTTTCGCAGAAAATAAGTGGGTAGATTGGCGACTATAAATAAAGCAGACATACTTGCCGTTGCTCCAAGTAGCCAATTAACCGCAATGCTATTACCAAACCCCGGAATCATAATGGGTCTGGAATCGAGTCCTAAGGCTATCCCGCTGCTAATCAGCAAGAGAAATAAAATAGCAGTGATTAACGTTAAGCGTAGCGTTACCAGCAGGCTAATCGTTAAGGCAAAAATTAATAGCATTAGTTCCACACTCCATGTGGGGGTATAAAAATGATTAATAATAAAGCCAATAATCAGTGAGAGAATAAAAACAGAGAGATTTTTTATTGAAATAAACCAAGACTGCTGGGCTAATAAAACAGCAATTGCCACAACAAGAATAACTTGTGATGGGGTTTGAGGCGGATGCCAAACCCCCTCGAAAAACCATGTTGTAGAGAAAAGATTCATTAACTTTAACCAACTTATAAAATTAAAGTAACAGCTCCGTCGAAATAGGAAACAAGGTGGCAAGTAACTGTACGGAGTAGTTACAAATTAAAAGTAATATAAGCATATAGTACAATATTCTAGAGAGAGTTAATTATTTTTAATTTTACCCTGAATCAGCTTTATTCAGACTATGCTTCTTCCTATATTGTAATGCTCTTATAACTGAGCTTCCCCGGGTATGACTCTTAATATATTCATCCATAGTCGTTGGCTTAGAGCGGTATCGGGTTCGCGTGTGTAAATTTTGTTTTTAGCAAAATCCTGCCAAATCAATTGATTATTGCGTAGGCTGACGTGATACGCCAAATCATCGAGGTTGTCATCAAACCACTTTACGATATTGTAAGTAATTTCGGGCGAGCTGATCATAATGCCGATTTCGGTATTTTCGTAGAGAGAGCGGGGGTCTATATTCATGGAACCAATATAAAGATCTCTTTGGTCAAAGCTTAATATTTTGGCATGTAAGCCTGCTTTTACAGGGCGATTTATTAACCGCATGGCTCTTTTTAAGAAGTTGACACTGCCTTCAGCCGACTTAAATTCATACAGTCTCACACCCATACGCAACAAGGCTTTGCGATATTCATTGTAATGAGCATTCACTATTTTGACATCGGTTGATGCATAGGAGTTGGTTAATATACTGACATTAATCCCCCTATCCTTTAGCTGTTTAAAGAACTTAAGCCCTTCTTTTCTTGGGATAAAGTAGGGTGTGATAATTAAAATATTGCGTTTGGCATTGCTAATAAAAGGCTCAAGAGCTGTACCGTTTAAGAATGCTCCTCGTTGCCTTCTTTTTTGCAAAATTTTATTAGGTGGGTCTTGAATTAATTTAGCCTTTGCCCACTGGAAAGGTAATCGATTATGTTGAACTTGCCAAGCCAAAGGCGATGCTTTCAAAGCATGAGCAAAGCGTTTTACCATCGGGTCATGATGGTATTTTTTTATAAATTGCTCAGGGTTAAATCTTGCCGGTCTGGATAGATTTGCGACTTTGATGGTCTTTTGGAAGTTCCAATATTCATCAAATGATTTTGATACTTCTTTGACAATGGGACCAACAGCTAACACCTCCATGCCGCTGTACACACGCTTAGCTTCTGCTTCTGAATATTCATTACCAATATTACGACTGCCGACAATAGTAATTTTATTATCAATAATGACCGATTTATTGTGCATACGGCGGGTAATTTTGCCGAGTTTGAAAATCATCTGAGCAAAACGCGGGGATTTTCGGCTATAAGGATTAAAAACACGGACTTCAATATTGGGATGCTGGTCAAATGCGGCAAGATGAGCGGTTTGTTTGGCAAGGTGGTGATCATCTAGCAATATTCGTACGCGAACACCTCTATCAGCCGCTTCTTTGAGTGATTGATAAAACAAATAGCCTGTTAAATCATCACGGACTAAGTAATATTGCACATCAATACTTTTTTCCGCCATTCGAAATAGCTCAGTACGTGCAGCAAAAGCGTCTAAACCGCTACCTAATAAGACAAAGCCTGACTTGCCTTTGTGTTGATTAATCGCGTGTTGATAGGCTCTCGCTAGGCTTGTTTGATTGGTATTTTGTAATGCATAGCTAGGTTTGCGTAATTTTTTTTGTGCAGGAGCCATGCTACAGCTTGATAAATAAGCGGTAATTATAATGCCAAGGAGTATGTTTATTATTTTGCTTACTGTATGGCGATACATCCTAAGTATCCCTTTTATTTGTGAGTTACTCAGGACTATAGAGCAAGCATTATTTAATCTTATTGAGTATAAGATTAGAGGCAGATTTTTTATTACAAAATGAATAATTGTTGTTTTAACTTATACTATTGCTATATAGCTACTTTCTTGATAATATCCTCGCCCTTTCCATAGCTTAATGGTTTAATCAAAAATTTTTAAAGGGTACTTCATCATGAAAGCTGGTATTCATCCAGAATATAGAGAAGTTGTTTTTCAGGATATAACAAGTGATTTTGCTTTCCTGACACGTTCTACAGTTGAGACAAAAGAGACTATTACTTGGGAAGATGGTAACGAGTATCCATTATACAAAGTGGAGGTTTCTAGTCAATCACATCCATTTTATACAGGCAAGCAGAACTTAAATACAACGGCTGGTCGTATTGAGAAATTCAAGAATCGTTATAAGCGTTAATTAACGGTATCACTACAATACCATATATTATGTTATGACAATGCTAGATGATTTGCTAGAAAGGGCACTCTTATTGAGTGCCTTTTTTATTCTTTTTTCACCAGACTCATTATTTGCTTGCCAGTCTGGGAAACTTTCTAAACCTGTTACTGTTAAATTTGTTTATGATGGCGATACATTATACTTAAAGGATCAACGTAAAATTCGTATTATCGGCATAGATACGCCAGAAATGGGGTGGCATGGGAAAGTACAAGAACCTTATGCTGCTGAGGCAACGGAAGCCTTACGAGAGCTTTTGTATCAACATCATAATCAAGTTCGTTTACAAATAGGAAAAGATGCCTATGATCGCTATGGTCGGCAGCTAGCCCATGTATTTTTACCAGATGGTACCAACATCTCAGAATGGATGTTGCTGCGTGGTTTTGCAACAACATTATTTATTCCGCCTAATCTTAAATATCTTAATTGCTACGTAAAAGCCGAACAGAAAGCTCAAAATCAGCAAATCAATATCTGGAAGCAAAAGAAATTCAACCTGCATGTCGCTGATTTACTAGATAAAGATTATACTGGCTATGTTAGATTAGTTGCCAAAGTTGACTCGATAAAGCGTAATAAACGCAGTATAATGATTAATTTACGTGGTGGAATACGAATAAAAATTAATCAATCTAACCTGCACTACTTTAAATCAATTCACTTTGATAGTTTAGCAGGAAAGCGAATTAGCGTTACAGGTTTAATTCGTAAACACGGAAAGTTTCGTACAATCAATGTCAAGCACCCTGTTTATTTCCATGTTATATAATCTACAATGAGTATCAAATAATGAAAGAAAAGCTCAAAAAAGAGGCATTGCAATACCATGCCGAACCAAAACCTGGAAAAATTGAAATTCAAATAAGCAAATCAACTGAAACTCAGAAAGATCTTGCATTAGCCTATACGCCGGGTGTTGCTGAACCTGTCAATGCAATCCATAAAAACCCAGAAGATGCCTACAAATATACATCAAAAGGTAATCTTGTTGGTGTTATTACAGATGGTTCTGCTGTGTTAGGTTTAGGTAATGTTGGAGCATTAGCAGGTAAACCTGTGATGGAAGGTAAAGGTGTATTATTTAAGCGATTTGCCGATATTGATGTATTTGATATTGAAATTAATACTACTGATATTGAAGGGTTTATCAATACCGTTGCTAATATTGCCCCCACTTTTGGTGGTATTAATTTGGAAGATATTGCAGCCCCTCGCTGTTTTGAGATTGAAGAACGCTTAAAAGAACGTTTGGATATTCCCGTTTTTCATGATGATCAGCACGGTACTGCGATTATTATTTCAGCTGCTATGCTCAATGCTCTTAAACTACAAAACAAAAAATTAGAAGATGCTAAAATCGTTTGCTTAGGAGCAGGTGCTGCGGGTGTTGCTTCGATGAAGCTTCTTGTCTCCTTAGGAGCAAAAAAGAAAAATCTCTATATGATTGATAGAAAAGGCATTATCCACACAGAACGCGTTGACTTAACACCACATAAACAAGCATTTGCTATAGAAACCGACAAACGAACACTTATGGAAGCCTGTACAGGTGCGGATATTTTTATCGGTGTTTCAGGACCTAATCTATTGACTACTGATATGCTAAAAGTAATGGCAGATAACCCCATTGTTTTTGCCTTATCAAACCCTGACCCTGAAATTGATCCAACTTTAGCACATGCCACACGCGATGATTTAATTATGGCAACAGGGCGTAGTGACTATCCTAATCAGGTTAATAATGTACTCGGCTTCCCCTTTATCTTCCGAGGGGCTTTAGATGTGCGAGCCAGCACGATTAATACCGCTATGCAAATTGCCTGTGTACATGCACTCGCGGAACTTTCCCATGAAACTGTTCCTAATGAAGTGCTAGAAGCTTATGGTTTAGATTCTTTAGAATTCGGCATGGATTATATTATCCCTAAACCACTTGACCCACGTTTGCGTGAACATGTATCAAATGCAGTCGCTCAAGCAGCTATTGATTCAGGCGTTGCACGAATAAAAATGTAACTACGTTTAAAAAAATTGGATTAAGGAAAATATTCAGCTATTATTCACCTTATAACGATGGTTTTTCTAGACTTTTTCATAGTTTTGTCTAATATCCATCGAATATTTATGGGTTGAATCGTTATGTTGAATTTGAAACTTTTGACTTTATATGCTGTACTGAAGTCATAGATTCAGCTTGATAAACCCATTAATATAAATAAATTTGACGGAATTTCATAAAATATAAACCGTTAATGCTATTTTTTAATACGCACCTTGGAATAATAAATTTTAATAGGTGTTTTAATTCTTTTGTGGAGAACTTATTATGACTCAATTACGTTTATCTCTTATGGCTCTTATTGCTGCTTTTACTTTAACTGCATGTGGTGGTGATGATACGGCTTCATCAACTGACTCAAGTGCAGAAGCTCCAGCAGCAACAGAACAAACAGCACCTGTAGAAGGAGGGGGTGATGCAACTCAAGGTGCATCTGACGCAGCTAGTACTGGTAGTGACGCAACTCAAGGTGCATCTGATGCAGCCAGTGCTGGTAGCGATGCAACTCAAGGTGCATCTGACGCAGCTCAAGATACAACACAGCAATAAGCTTAATTACTCGTTTATTTAGGTAATTAATTGTATACGAAAAGGCGAGGTTTATCTTCGCCTTTTTTATTACCTAAATTGACTTAACTTTTAACCC
>JALWYT010000185.1 GCA_026992705.1 Thiotrichaceae bacterium | reverse complement strand
CCACCGCCTAGAGCAAGCACGGTGGTTTTGCGGTCACAGTGTTGTTGTAGCATTTGGGTGAAAATTTGATTGACGGTATCCAGTGTTTTGTATTCTTCACCGTCAGCAAGAATAACGTCTGTATTGCGATAGTCTGTTAGCAGGCGGTGAACATCATCAAGGTATAGCGGAGCAACGGTTTCATTTGAGACAACAACGGTTGAGTTTCCGTGTATATGAGGGGTGAGTAGTTCGCTATTTTGCAAAAGCCCTTGCCCAATATGGATAGGGTAGCTGCGTTCGCCTAAGTCAAGTTCTAGGGTTTTAATTCGCTCTGCCATTAAATTAAATCCTCAAGTTGTGTCACTTTTCGCTCAATTTCTTTTAATAATACGGGGACTTTTTGCCGACCTGTATTGATGACTAAATCCGCAACCGACATATATAGCGGTTCTCGCTCTTGCAGTAGTGATTTTAAAGTTGCTAAGGGGTTATTAGTTTGCATTAAAGGGCGATTGCTATCATGGCTGATGCGGGAAAATAGCAATTCGGCTGAGCCGCGTAAATAAACAACAACGCCTGCGTCTTTAATTGCTTCTCTGTTCGCTTCTCGGATAACACTGCCGCCCCCTGTTGCAAGTACGATATTGTTTTTTTGTGTTAATTCACGGATAACTTGCTCTTCCCGATCTCGAAACCCTTGCTCGCCCTCAATCTCAAAAATGGTTGGAATAGATACCCCTGTTTTTTCCACAATAATGCTATCCGAGTCATAAAAGTCTCGCTTCATCCGTTTGGCTAGGTATCGACCGACCGTGGATTTTCCTGCACCCATCAGTCCGACTAATATTATATTTTTCTTCATAATGGGGTTTATGCCAGTAGTTGCAGGGGGAATCAAGCCTAATTTTTCTGCTTGACCTTGAAGCTAACTTTAAGGTTTATACTCATATCATTGATGTTACACAATGAAAAACGATACAAAGCCTCAACTAAAGGAAGTTCTGATTAAGTCGGAAGTGAGGCTTTAGCCTCGCCCGAAACAACAGTATTTCAATACTTTACAGGCGACATTAAAGTATCGCTTCCAATATTTTGGACTTAATCAGAGCAATACTTCGGACACTATTAGGTTATGTGAATCAATTACTTAGATTTTTATATTTGAATTAATTGCATGTTAGGTGAATACCCTAACATGCAATTAATTCAAATATATCTGCAAGTTGTTGATTTATAATAGCTATAATCCACAAAAACTGTCCGAAGTATTGTCAGAGCTTCCTAAAGAAAAATGTGTAACACCAATTAACTTTAATAATTGGAGAAATACCATGAGAATCGGTGAAATCGCCAAACGCAGCCATATCTCAACCGAAACCCTGAGATATTATGAAAAACAAGGCTTGATAAGCCCACAATCCCGTTCAGCCAATGGTTATCGTGATTATTCAGAGGAGGCATTAAGCCATTTACGATTTATTCAACGTGCTAAGTTAGTCGGTTTTTCTTTAAAAGAGTGCAAAGACCTGCTTTCAATCTTTATCTCGCGTGATGAGCATAGCTGTCGAGAAGTTAAAGCATTAGCAGAAAGCAAGCTCGAAGAAATAGAGAAAAAAATGCAAGAACTAAAAAACATGCACCAAACCTTGCAAGCGATCTCTGATGCGTGCTGTGGAGGTGATGAATCTGCTATTCACTGCACCATACTAGACTCACTGGAGAGTCATCATGAACTATATCAATAACGTCCTCGAACTCACCCTAGAGGCTGCTCCTTGGCTGGTTTTAGGGCTATTTATTGGGGGCATGATGAAAGCTTTGCTGCCGACTTCCTTATTAGAAAAACACTTAAAAGGTCGTGGCTTAGGTTCGATTATCAAAGCCGCAATACTCGGTGCTCCTTTGCCCTTGTGTTCGTGTGGCGTAATTCCTGCAGCTTTAGGTTTGCGTCAGGCAGGTGCATCCAAACCTGCAACGGTATCTTTTCTCGTTTCTACCCCTGAAACAGGCGTAGATTCAATTACTGTCACCTATGCTTTAATGGGCTGGTTTATGGCAATTGTCCGCCCGATTGCGGCATTAAGCTCTGCGATTGTCTCTGGTATTTTGGTTGGTTTATTGGATAAAACAGAAAGTAAGCCATCATCAGAAAATATCGCAACAAGTTGCTGTAGTACGAAACCCAGTCATTCAGATAAAACCGAAGAAGTTACTTGCTGTTCATCTACTGCTAAAAATACAGCGACAACAAGCTGCTGCTCAAGTGCAGAAAATTACCAAGAAAGCCATTGCTGTAGCGACACTAGCAATACCAAAAAACAGGGATTTATGCAAAAAGCATGCTCTGGTATCCAATACGCCTTCACCGATTTACTAGATGGCATTCTATTGTGGCTAGTTATTGGACTATTTTTTGCCGCTGCAGTAAAAACTTTCTTGCCTACTGACTTCCTTACACAGTGGGGTAGTGGGCTACCCGCAATGTTAATTATGGTTGCAGCAGGAATTCCGATGTATATTTGTGCAACCGCATCAACACCTATTGCAGCAGGCTTAATGTTAGCAGGCGTATCACCTGGAACGGCATTAGTTTTGCTACTTACAGGTCCTGCAACAAATATTTCTACACTAGGGGTTATTCGCAAAGAGCTTGGCAAAAAAACCGTGCTTTACTATTTATTTGGGACAGTAATAACAGCTTTAGCTTCAGGTTTATTCATCGATTGGTTAGTCAATCAAATGAATATTGATATACAAATGCAACTTAATGCAGGGATTGACAGTTTACCTAATAGCATGCAATGGGTAAGCTTATTATTGTTGATTTTATTACCTTTAAGAAAACTTTTGCCTATTTCAATACGCCGCTAATCATAAAACGCTAAAAATTTTCAAAATATCTTTTTATTTTGGTCTATAACAAAAGCTGTGCATATTTTTGTGGAGCATTAAAAAAAAATGAAAAATATTGTTTATATTATTGGTTTAATTGTCATGCTCATTGTATCATATTTTATCTATGATTACTTTATAAGCACTAAATTACACTGTAATCAAATACATCAACAAACGTCATTAAATTTTAGTACTAAAATAAAAGTCTTAGAAGATAAAGTGGGTTTAAATATCGGTAAAAGTAATATTCAAAAATTATCTGATTCTGCTCAAAAAGTTGCTATTAATCTACAAGCTTGTTGTGTTGCTGCAAGTAATCATTTTATTGATGGTTCACAATATTTAGAGTGTCAACAATCTGCAAATAGCTATGAAAAAATCTTAACAAAACTTAGTCAGAATACTGAAAGTCAACCATTAACAACGAATCAGCCTACAACTACAGCATCTGAGCCAACGGTTATGGAAAATAACAAAAATGATACTTCAATAATCGCTCTATCTCCTAAAAATAGTAATGAGTCAACCTCGTTAACAGATACAAATAACAATAAAAAAGTTCAAACGAATGAAACAGAAACTATCATTGAAGCGGATGAAATAGAAAACCTTGTTGATCAAGCTATATCTGTTTCTGACAAGTTAAATCAAAAAGTTAAAAACTTAAAAGCAGAATAGTGATGTATCTATAGGTTGTTATTATGAGCTTATCCTGTCAAAAGTAATATCCGTTTAGAGAATGGTGGTAATATTTGATTCTCTAAGTTGCTATATAATATGTCTTTACGCTTACTATCAAGCAAAATAGATTACTTATCCAATGAACTTAATTGAAAAAATCAAACTTCACCAGCAAGCTCTTAAAAATTGTCAAAAATGCCCCGAAATGGTTGGTACACCGATTATCGGTGAGGCAACAACAGTTACTAAAATTATGTTGATTGGACAAGCCCCTGGCGGTAAAGAAGAGGCGATTGGCAAGCCTTTTGCGTGGACAGCAGGTAAAACGCTATTTAAATGGTTTGCTACAATTGGTGTTGATGAAGAGCATTTTCGCAAACAGGTTTATATGGCTGCAGTATGCCGTTGTTTTCCAGGAAAAAAGCCTAAAGGTGGTGATCGTGTACCGAATAAGTGGGAAATTGAGACTTGCTCACAGTGGCTCCAAGGTGAAATTCAATTATTACAACCTAAGTTGATTATCCCCGTTGGCAAGCTTGCAATTAGCCAATTTGTAACTTGTAACAAGCTCAGTGATGTTATTGGCAAATCACTTGATACAACTATTTACGGTCAAAACCTACAATTAATTCCCTTGCCGCATCCATCAGGAGCATCTACATGGCATCACACAGAACCTGGAAAAACATTACTTCAATATGCTTTACAGCTTCTCTCACAACATCCTCAGTGGAAAAAATTACAATATCAATCACCACCAATTTCTTGTTTCAATCATTAAAATATTGCGACATTGACATTAGATGAATACAATTCAAATCTGTATGTTTAAAACTTATTAGCCTGAATCTGTGACATTAAAATATAGATTCAAATTGGAAATAGAAATATATGATCATCCTAATTGTTTAATGGTCATTATAATAAATTAAATGGAGCTTCAATTATGCCCTGGAACGAGCCGGGCGGGGACAAAGATCCCTGGAAACCAAAAAATAATACATCAACACCCGCAGGGCTTGATGAATTACTAGAAAAAATTACGGGTCTCTTTGGAGGGGCATCTAATAATAATAATGATGATGATGGTAATTCTGGTGGTATCAGTATTATTATCCTAGTAGTTATTGGTCTAGCTATTTGGGCATTTACTGGCTTTTATACCATTGACGAGCGTGAACGTGGGGTTGTACTTCGCTTTGGTGAACATATTGATACAACAACTGCAGGACTACATTGGCATCTACCTTATCCTATAGAGATTGTTGAGGTAGTTGATGTTGATTCAACGCGTACTGCTAAAGAGCGTAAAGTTATGCTTACTAAAGATGAAAATATCGTTGATTTAGCAGTTTCTGTACAATATAAAATTACTAATGTTGAAGACTATTTATTTAATGTTGCTAATACGGATAATGTTAATAGTCAAACAGGGAGTACTTTACATCAAGTCATGCGTTCTGCCATTCGTGAAGTTGTTGGTAGAAACAGTATGGACTCAATTATTAAAGATGGTCGTGAGCAAATTGCTCAAGATACCCGTGCAGTTATGCAAGCTATATTAGATGAATACAAAGCAGGGCTTACCATTAATAAAGTCAATCTAACCTATGCTGAAGCACCTGAAGAAGTTAAAGATGCCTTCGATGATGCTAACCGTGCTCGTGAGAATATGAATCAGTATCGTAATGAAGCATTAGCCTATCAGAAAAAGGTTGTACCTGCAGCTCGTGGTCGTGCTGCTCGTATTACTGAAGAAGCTGAAGCCTACAAAGCCCAAATTATTGCAGAGTCAGAAGGTGAAGCAGCTCGTTTTGAGCATTTAGTCGCTGCCTATCAACAAGCTCCTGAGGTCACTCGTCAACGCTTATACCTTGAAACAATAGAAGAAGTGTTAGGTAAAACAAATAAAGTAATGATTGATGCAAAATCGGGTAACAACATTATGATGTTGCCATTAGATAAGCTTAATACAACAAAAGATACAAAAATTAACCCCGTTGATTTACAAAACCAAATTAATGTAGCTGCCGCAAAAAAAGCAAACGAGATGATAAACTCTAGAACAATCAACCGTTCCTCCACGCGTACTGCACGTACTATAGGAGGTCAATAA
>JALWYT010000184.1 GCA_026992705.1 Thiotrichaceae bacterium | reverse complement strand
CTTAAGCACAGGAAACAATAATATGCCTTATTCAGCCGAAATTAGTAGGGCTAACCCATCATGTATTTTATTCATGATTGATCAATCATTTTCAATGTCCGATCCTTTTGGTGGTGGAGATCATCATATAAAGAAAAAAGATGCGGTAGCCGATGTTATTAATAAACTCTTACAAAATTTCGTTATAAAATGTGCCAAAGATGAAGGAGTACGTGATTATTACTATATCGGTGTTATTGGTTATGGTAATCAAGTCGGTCCAGCTTTTGGTGGCGGATTAGTTAATAGGGAAATTGTACCAATTAGCCAAATTGCTGAAACGCCAGCTCGTGTTGAAGAGCGTGTCAAAAAAATACCTGATGGTGCTGGTGGAATAATTGAACAAAGTATAAAATTTCCAGTTTGGTTTGATGCTATTGCTTCTGGTGGTACTCCAATGTGTCAAGCCCTACTGTTTGCACAAGACATACTTTTAGGTTGGTTAAATGAACATCCTGATTGTTTTCCACCTTTAGTGATTAATATCACCGATGGGGAGGCCACTGATGGAAATCCCAGTTCTATCGCACAAAATCTCAAAAGTTTGAAAAGCAGTGATGGTGAAGTATTACTATTTAACGTTCATCTTTCCTCCTATAAAGGCATACCAATTCAATTTCCAGCTACTGAAGCTGGTTTACCAGAAGAATATGCAAAATTACTTTTTAATATGTCCAGCATTTTACCTGATTCGATTAAAGAGACGGCTGCCAAAGAAGGTTATCCAGTTTCAGATGGAACACGCGGTTTTGTATTTAATGCTGATATGGTTGCATTGATTAATTTCTTAGATATTGGCACACGTCCAAGCAACATCAGACAAACATCACAATAAGAGATAGATTTCTAATGCAAATTGTTGCAGAAAGCTTTTGGTTACCTAAAATTGGTCATACCCTGGCAGAATATGAAGATGCTTTCTGCCCGAAAACTAAGTTTAATCAAAATGTTAAACTATTTAGAGCTGCTATAGCTGATGGTGCTGCTGAAACCTCGTTTTCTAAAAAGTGGGCTAATTTACTTGTGCAAAAGTGTTGTATGGTAAATGATCCAACTCAATTTATCCAAGAGTTACCTAAATTGCAAACACAATGGTATACAGAAGTGAAGAATCAAGATATGCCTTGGTATGCACAAGAAAAATTCTACCTTGGTGCTTATGCCGCAATGTTAGCTTTAAAACTAGAAGAAAATACTTATGAAGTCATGGCAATAGGTGATGCCTGTTTATTTCATATCAGAGGCGAACACCTAGAAAATTGTTTTCCCTTAACACATTCAGAACAATTCAATGATCGCCCTTTCTTGCTCTCTAGTTATGCCAATAACAATGAAGAAATAATAGCAAATATTATAGTAAAATCAGGATTGAAATGGGAAAATGGTGATGAATTTTATCTGATGACGGATGCACTCGCCTGTTGGTTTTTGGAAGCTTACGAAAAAAATAGGCGTCCTTGGACGAAAATACGGGCTTTAAAACCAAGTAATTTTAAGAAATTTATTGCCAAATTGCGTCGAACCAAAGCACTGCATAATGA
>JALWYT010000183.1 GCA_026992705.1 Thiotrichaceae bacterium | reverse complement strand
GCTTTAACAGATGCACCAAGACCATACACTTTAGTATTGACAGAAGCTAAACCATCATGCTTCTCGGCAAAACCAACAACTTTTACTTTTCCAGTATCGTATGAAGCCATTAAACGAGTATCAACATCATCACCAGCGACGTTAGTATCTTCAAGACCTAAACCAACCATTAAACCACCCGCTTTATAAAAAGCATTTGCAGAGTTAGCGGTAGTACCACTATTTGCACTTTCTGTAACCGTTGCCCATGCAGCACTAAAGCCACCTACTTTAGGTGTAAAATAAGCAACAACATTATTCAGGCGATAATCAGGACCAGTAATAAAACGATTTGAACCCAATTGTGAATACCAGAATAAATCTGCTTTTGCACCAACGATTTTATAAGGCGTACTAGCACGACCAGCAACTAACGTACCGTAGTCACCCGATAACCCAACATATTGATCACGATCAGAAAGACCAAGACCACTACCAAATTGTGGACCAAATTCAATTTTATAAACCGCACTTAAGCTATCAGAAATTTTTTCCGAACCTTTAACACCTAAATAAGATTTATTGTTTGAGTATGATAAATTAGTGCCAGTACCACCAGATGTACCGTTATCAAGATCAATATAATCCACAGAAGCATGTGCACTTCCGTATAAAGTAGTATCAGCCATTGCTGTCATAGGTGCTGCTAAACCTGCAGCAATCGCGATTGCGAGTGTTTTTTTCATGAGTCGACTCCTAATTTTTAAGGTTTGTCTTAAAACTTATTTAAATTAATAAATAATGACAATTCATGAACTTAATTGTCATTACCTTTTAGTAGTTTCTTGTAAAACTGATACGAATTTTAGCCCACTTGTGGCAATAATGCTACATAATCTTTTACCTTATTCACAAAATAGTCGTTAAAAGGCTAACTTTTGTTGTTTTTCAGTAACTTCCTTAGTAAAAGTGCATGTTTACTATGAACAACTTCTGACTAAAGTTATCATCAGGTTCATAAACAAACAATACTAAGATAAGTATTTTTCAAGATGACGACCATTAATAGGAAAACTCAACGTTGCGTGAAAATGGTAATGTTCTTCTAGCTTTGCAAGCTGTTTTTGAAATTCTTTATCGTAGAACACAATGACTTTTGTATTGGGCATCCGTTCTATCATTGACATAAGAGATTCTAAGGTACTGGTTCGGTCACGAAAATCAGATTGAAAATTAAATTCAGCAATAACCATATCGGGTGTATTCTTTTTTAGATACTTCAATACTTTACGCATTGTTGTTAATACGGTTACTTGATAGCCGTGAGCTTCATAAATTGGAGTAAAATCGGGATAACCGCCGACTTCAATAATTGCGAGTAATTGTTTCTGGGAGGTTGATGTCATAGTATTTAAGAAAATAAATCTAAAAGGCTCCCTATAATGGCACAATTTCAAACCATTGGCATATTCGCCAAGCAAAATGATGATCAAATTGAGAGCACACTTGTCAATTTGTATAACTTTCTAATCCAGCAAGATTTACACGTCATAGTGAATTTTAATGCAGCTCGTTTTTTGAATATTCCTGCCAATAGTCATGAGGAGCTTGCTAAACATATCGACCTTGCAATTGTTATTGGTGGTGATGGCACATTATTAGGAGCTGGGCGTTTACTAACAAATTATAATGTACCAATCGTTGGAGTCAATTTAGGTCGCTTGGGTTTTTTAGTGGATGTTTCACCTGACGAAATGACAACATTGCTAACCCAAATTTTAGTGGGGAATTATAAAGAAGAATCACGTTTTGTATTGACAGCAGATGTGTTCCGTGATGATGTAAAGATTGGCTTTGGTGATGCAGTGAATGATATTGTTTTGCACGTCCGCAATGAAATTCGCATGATTGAATTCACTACTCACATCAATGACACTTTTGTTAATACACAACGAGCAGATGGAATTGTGGTTTCAACGCCGACAGGCTCAACCGCCTACGCCTTATCGGGTGGTGGTCCTATTTTACACCCTGAACTAGAGGCGATTGCACTTGTACCAATCTGTCCACACACCCTGAATAATCGCCCTATCGTTGTAAACAGCAAGGATAAAATTAATATTTCACTTTGCAAACAACGTAATACTGACGCTCGCGTATCCTTTGATGGGCAATCAAATATTAATCTTGAGCCAGGAGATCGAATTATAATCAACCGCAAACCTCATTGTTTACGTTTATTGCACCCGCAAAATTATGATTATTATCATATACTCCGTGCTAAATTACGCTGGAGTGTGCAACCTTAGAGACTCAGGCTACCGAGCAACACCCTGAGCAAAGTCGAAGGTTCTACTCGGTAGCCTAAGCGATTAATATTGACTAACTAACTTACATCCATCTTTCTCTAAACAAGAAATACAACAATATGCGACTAAAACGAAGACCTTTAACAGGTAAACTCACTGAAAACGGCTCAACATATTCACCGCTACTACAGCGTATTTTTGCTGCTCGGGGGATCAATTCTGATGATGAATTACGCTGTGATTTGCGGCAATTGCATCCTGTTTCACAGTTATTGAACGTAGAAGCCGCCGCAGGGCTTATTGCTAAGCATATTCAAGCGGGAAATAATATTTTGGTTATCGGTGATTTTGATGCAGATGGTGCAACTTCAACGGCGGTATTGGTTCGAGCATTAAAATTAATGGGACACCCGTATATTGATTTTTTAGTGCCTAATCGTTTTAAATTTGGCTATGATTTAAGCCCTGAGATTGTCGATGAAGCTGAACGATTTCATCCACATTTAATTATTACAGTCGATAATGGTATTTCTAGTATTGCGGGGGTTGATGCAGCAAAAGCCAAGGGTTGGGATGTGTTGGTGACAGATCATCATTTACCCAGCGAAACTCTGCCCAAAGCCGATGTTATTGTAAATCCGAATCAAGCAGGCGATAGCTTTCCATCTAAAAATCTAGCAGGTGTTGGGGTGATTTTTTATGTCATGTTGGCATTAAAAAAGACCTTGCAGGAACAGCAATGGTTTAGCTTGCAAAAGATTCAAGCCCCTAATTTGATTGCCTTGCTGGATTTAGTCGCATTGGGTACGGTTGCCGATGTTGTACCACTTGACCGTAACAACCGCATTCTAGTCGAGCAAGGTTTACGCAATATTCGTTCTGGGAAAGCCTGTTTTGGCATCAATGCCTTATTTCAGGTCTCAGGGAAAAACCCACAGCGAGCGACCTCCAGTGACTTGAGTTTTGGTTGTGCTCCGCGATTAAATGCAGCTGGGCGGTTGGATGATATGTCAGTCGGCATCGCCTGTTTATTGGCAGAGGATTATTATACCGCAATGGATTTAGCCACCGCCTTGGATGATTACAACCGTGACCGCCGTGAAATTGAAGGCGAAATGAAAGAACAGGCGATGGATATTTTAGAGACGCTAGACATTGCCGAAGAGCAAAATGTGCCGCCGATTTTTTGTTTATACAATGAAAACTGGCATCAAGGGGTCATTGGGATTATCGCTTCACGCATTAAAGAGCAATTTAATCGCCCTGCAATTATTTTTGCTCCTGCGGATAATGGCGAAATCAAAGGCTCTGCCCGTTCAATTAAGGGTTTACATATTCGTGATATTTTAGATGAAGTGGCGAGTCGTAAGCCTAATTTGCTCAAAAAATTTGGCGGACATGCAATGGCAGCAGGCATGAGCTTAGCTGCTGATAAATTAGATACATTTAACAAGACTATTAGTGATATTGTAGTTTCTCACTGTAACGATGAAATCTTCACTGAAGTATTTTATAGTGATGGTGAATTAACAAGTGATGACTTTACCCTAGAAACCGCCGAACAACTCCGCTCCGTTGCCCCTTGGGGACAACACTTCCCCGAACCTTTATTCGATGGCACTTTTGAAATTATCCAACGACAAGTGCTTAAAGAAAAGCACCTAAAACTCATCCTAAAGCCTGAAGACAGCCAAACCACCGTATCAGCAATCGCTTTTAACACAGACGTTGATAACTGGCCTAAGCAAAACGAATACGTCGATTTATTGTACCAATTTGATGTGAATGAATTTCGTGGCAGTTTAACTCCGCAGTTGATTGTAAGAAAACGACTAAGTCGTTGATTTTTTATAACAACTATCCGTTTTAACCACACTACCATCTTGTAAGGATTCCAAATGTACATCGTAACCCCATAGACGGTGAATATGCTTTAGCATTTCTTTGGTTGTATCACCGAGTGGGCGGCGGTTGCTTTGGTAGTGTCTCAGGGTGAGTGAGCGGTCGCTGCGTAGGTCAACTTTATAAACTTGGATATCAGGTTCTTGATAGCTGAGGTTATATTGTTGTGATAATTGCTCGCGGACTTGTTGGTAGCCAAGTTCATCATGGATGGCAGTAACATCAATTTCTGGGTTTCTATCATCATCCTCTAAGCAGAAAAACCTAAAATCACGAATGACTTTAGGGGAAAGGAATTGCAGCATAAAGCTTTCATCACGGAAATTACGCATGGCGGCGTGCATGGTTTCTAGCCAATTAGCACCTGCAATTTCAGGTAGCCAGCGTTTGTCTTCTTCCGTTGGGTTTTCGCAAACGCGACGTATATCACGCATCATGGCAAAGCCAAGGGCATAGGGATTGATGCCTGAGTAATAGGGGCTATCAAAATCAGGCTGTGCAATGACATTGGTGTGTGATGTTAGGAATTCGATAATAAAGCCATCATCAACCAAGCCTCTATCGTACATTTCGTGTAGAATTGTGTAATGCCAGAAGGTTGCCCAGCCTTCGTTCATGACTTGTGTTTGCCGTTGTGGATAAAAATATTGTGCCATTTTTCGCACAATTCGTATCACTTCACGCTGCCAGTTTTCTAAATTTGGAGCATTCTTTTCGATAAAATAAAGCAGATTTTCCTGCGGATCTTCGGGGTAGCGTTTTTCATGCTGTTCTTCATGCTTATCAACTTTGGGTAGTGTTCGCCATAAGTCGTTAATATGTTGTTGGATGTACCGCTCTCGCTCTTCCTGACGATGTTTTTCTTCACTGGCAGAAATTGGCACGGGGCGTTTATAGCGATCAACGCCATAGTTCATCAATGCATGGCAAGAGTCTAAGATGCTTTCGACTTCTTCAACGCCGTATTTCTCTTCACATTTGGCAATATAATCACGAGCAAAAACGAGATAATCAATGATGGCTTCAGCATCTGTCCATTCACGGAATAAATAATTGCCTTTGAAAAAGGAATTATGACCATAGCAGGCATGAGCAATGACTAAGGCTTGCATGGTCATATTGTTTTCTTCCATGAGATAGGCGATACAAGGATTGGAATTAATCACAATTTCATATGCCAAGCCCATGCGTCCACGCTTATAGTTTTGCTCGGTATTAAGGTAGCTTTTACCATAAGACCAGTGATGATAGCCCACAGGCATTCCGACTGAGGCATAGGCATCCATCATTTGATCTGAACGGATAACTTCTATTTGATTCGGGTAGGTGTCTAATTGGAAAGTCTCATGAGCGATATGAGCAATTTCATTGTCATAAATTTCTAGTAGCTCGAATGTCCACTCGGAGCCTGTTGATAGTGGTTTTATTGTTTTATTTTTCACAGTCATGAGGTTTGCCTTTGAAATAGCTCACGGAATACAGGGTATATTTCTGAATTATCTTTGACTCGGCTAATTGCGAAGCGGTCAGAGAAGTCTTTTTGCAAGGCATGGTATAAATGCCATAGGCT
>JALWYT010000182.1 GCA_026992705.1 Thiotrichaceae bacterium | reverse complement strand
AAAGTAATTACAGTGACAATATTAATCCAGTCTATGGTATAGGAGTAGATTATGAGTTATCAGATGGTGTAATGGTACGGGGAGAGTGGGAAAATTATAAAAACCTATCAGTGGCTAATGATAATAATGCTGATATTCAAACGATTAGCTTAGGCATGACATTTTCATCACTATAGCTAATCTTACTCATATTCTTCATTGATTTTAAAGGGGAAAGAATAAGCTTCAAACTAAAGGATAATAATAATGAAAAAACAACTAACAATAATAACACTAACAGGGCTTATCACATTCACTTCAATTAACGTATCTGCAAATGGCATTGTTAATCCATTTGATGAGAATGGAGCTCCTGCAACATTCTATATGGGTGGTAATCTTGGTGCGAGCAAACAAGCAGAAACTTGCAATGAAACATTCATAAATAATGCCTCCTGTGAAGACTCTGGAATTTCCTATAAAATCTATGGTGGTGCAAGATTAAACCCTATGTTTGGTATAGAGGGAGGCTATCGTAAATTCAATGATACTAAAATTTTGGGCATTGATGGTTCAGGAAACCCCACTTCACTAGATAAAAGTATTTCTGGTTTTGATCTTGAAGGTATTGCCTATTATCCAATAACTAATGAAATCGAGATATTTGGTAAGGCAGGTTTGTTACGTTGGAATCAAGATACTATAAAAAAAGAACAAATACAGGAGATTGTTGCATCAGAAAAAGGAACAAGCTTACTCATTGGTGCCGGAGGAGATTATCAAATCACTGATAATCTTAGAATTCGTACTGAATGGGAACGAATCTTTAACACAGGTGGGACAAATTCTTCAGAGACAGACATTGATATGTTATCTGCTGGCATGACATTTACAACATTCTAATTTAAATTTACTATTGCTAAAGTCTATAATATGTAGTGGTTGAATAAATCTTGCCGCTACATTAAGTACTAAAATTCTCTAGATTTTTCTTTTAGATAAAAGTTCAGTCAACCAACGCCATATATATCCACCTGGATACTCCTCACCGGTAAGTATAAACCGTAAAACCATATCATCATTAACAATCCAATGATGCTGTGTACGAGCCTCGGCATTACCACAAAACAATATTCTATCACCAAATTTTAACTTTTGATCAATATCCGGCAGGATATAACCTCTTTCTTCACGGTAAAGCAATAATGGCAAAGTATTAATTTGTTGCTCACGATTATAAGCATTTCGCAAAATATCTTTTAATTTAATCGTTTTTCTTTTTTGCATTGCCTTATAAAGAGCAATTGTTTGTTTATCGTCTATGGTAATTTCCCACAGGTTAGGTACCACATCATCAACAATACCCGCGATACGACTGACTAATTTGTTCGCCCACTCATTTGATTGATAGTCAGCTAACCGTATAAATTCACCAAGCAAAGGAGAGCGGACTAAAGCAAAAATAGTATGTGCAATAACATTCCCGCGTTGCATAACTAAATCAATATTAGCCGCATCAAAAATGGGAAAATGGGGTCGCTGATTTTGCCGTGAAACAATAAAAATATTAGGGTTTAGTTCTTTTGCAGTCATAATAATTGATAAATTATTTGCATCATTATCTGTTCCAGCAATAATACCTACTGCTTTTCTAACACCGGCTTTCTCTAATACATTAACCTTAACACCAATACCCGTGACTGACTTTTCCAAGTGGATAATATCTTCTTTATTAGGTGTAACAACGGTAACATCAACACCAATTTCGACTAATTTTTTATAGATAGACCGCCCAAATTTACCATAACCACATAATATCCAAGCTCCATTTTTAGGAAAATTAGGGACATTTAAAGGGTCATATGGAATACCTGTTAGCCACTCGAATAAGGTGAACATACCTGGTTTATTAATGATATAAGCAAGCCGCCTGGAAAATGTATCAAAAGGATTAATTACTTCATTAGCCCCAAATGACGTAATATTTGCTTCAATATCTGTTGTTTCAGCCCGTGAAATTAAACGTAAATCTTTATTGAGTAATTGTGTTGCAATGGCAATGGTTAAATTAGTTTGATCATCATTGGTTAAAACAATAACCCCCTGACACTTTGGATGCTCTAAACCTGCCATTTTTAGATAACGCAGACGTGAGGCATCTGCTGCTAGTGCTAAAGGTTTTACTAAAAAATTACTGACCTCTATTTCACTAATCCGCTCAATATCTATATCTAAAATAACGAGCTGAATTCCCTCATCTGATAAGCCCGTTGCTAATAACTGCCCTGTATCACCATAACCACAAATCAAATAAAAAGGTTCAGGAATATTTTTAACACGTCGCTTGAAATGACTCTCAGTTAATAATCGTTGAAATGCTGCATCTTGAATAATAGCTAGCATGGTTCCAATACCATATAACCAGGCAATTACCGTACCGTAAATTGCAACAATTGCCCAAAAGCGTTGTGCATCAGTAAATGGATAAGGGATTTCACCAAAACCAATCGTTGATCCCATAAAACTCACAAAATAAAAAGCATGGAAAAATGACATTCTCCATGCTTCACCCTGATCATTCTGCCCAGGAATTAGTGTAAAACCTAAGATAGAAATAGCGTAAATACTGATTAATACTAATAAGGGTAAGCGTAATCGCCGTAGTAATAGATAGAACACACCAGACATGTTTTGATTACCTAACGTCGTATGCTCAGTGTTTCAGCAATTAGTAATATAACAGATGTGATATTCGCTAATAATGCACCACCTGATAATGAAACAACCATTGAACTGACTTCCTCAGTCACCCCTGCTGCGGTTGTATGCTCTGCAATTCCCCACACTATTGCTGCTGCAATTAATTGTAAATCTGCAACTAAGCTGGTTGAGAGAAAAATTGCACCTAAATGTGAACTATCGCCAAACTTTAAGATCGTCGCTATTAAGCTTACAACAATGGCAGCATAAAGCTCGAAAGCACTATGATGTGATATATCTGTCATATCACCTAGAAAAAAACCAAAATTAAGTGTTAGTGCAAGTACGATAAAAAAACCAAAGACAACTTTTTCCGAATTCATAGTATTTACAAATTTTAACGTGAAGTAAGATCATAGATTATAACCTTGATTCATATAAATCCTACTACCGATACCAAAAATGTTTATTTTCTAATCGTTTAGCATAAACTTTTATCGCCTTATTATTGCTAGGAAACATAACATCGATCTCCCCTGCTGTTTCTGTATTAAGCAGTGTAATATCTAATTCTTGATAGCGCTGTACAATTTTTTGATGGGGAAAATGAAAACGATTTCGATAGCCTGCTGATATAATGGCAAGCTGAGGATTTACTGCTTGTAAAAATGCTTGAGTAGATGAAGTTTTACTACCATGATGCGGTACTAACATCACATCTGCCGCCAATTCTGTTGCTTGGTGCTTAAGTAGCCATTTCTCCGCTTGCTTTTCAATATCAGCAAGCAATAATAAACGATGATACTTATTTTTGACTTGCAAAACGCAAGAATAATTATTTCTGTCAAAATTATCTTGCATTGGTGATGGACTTAAAAACTGAAAACTTACCCCATCCCACTGCCAAGATTTTCCTGCAACACATAAACTCGCTACATGTTGATTAAGCTTTATTGTTTGGCTACTTAATAATTGAATAACAGACAATTTATCAATAATAGATTTTGCACCACCTGCGTGATCCTTATCTAAATGACTGAGTATCAATTTATCAATATAATGGATATTTTGTGCTTGTAAATAAGGTAAAATAACAATTTTGCCTATATCAAATGTTGAAGAATAACGTTCTCCTGTATCAAAGATTAGTGTATGATGTTTAGTTTGTAATACAGTTGCTAATCCCTGACCAACATCCAGTACAGTCAATTTAAACTCACCAAATTCAGGTTTTTTAGGTTGATATAAAAAAATAGGTGCAATAAAAATCAAGCCTAACCAACGCCCGGGTACACCACGGGGTAAAACTAAAATTAATACTCCTAAAATGGCTGCAAATGTTAATAGTAACGGTTGCTCAGTAAATGAAATAATACTGTACGGCAATTCATTCAAATAACTTAAATAATGAAATAATTTTTCAACTGCCCATGCTGCTAAGTTTAACGGATATTGCCCAAGATTTGGTGCAATATAAAATAACGGAATAGCAATTAATGTACTCGGTACAATCAGTAATGTTACCCAAGGAATCGCAATAAAATTAGCCAATGGTGACACTAGAGATGCACTACCAAAAAATGCAGCAGTAATAGGGATCATCCCAAATGAAAGTAGTAATTGAAGGTGCAATAATTGATACGGTAAGGTTTTATAGCTTTGTGAAAGTAAATAAAAAATTAATGACACAGAGAAAAAGGACAGCCAAAAACCTTCAGATAAGCCTGCTAGTGGATCGATCAATAATACAAAAAATATAGCTGAAAAAAGTACGGAACTTAGTGGTATTTTTCTTTTATTTAATAAGGCAAAAACGCTAAACAATACCATAATCAATGCTCGTTGCGTCGGTATCGTAAAACCCGCTAACAATGCATATAACGTTGCTAATATTGCCCCAAAAAATAATGCTGCAACTTTGACTGGCACATACAAATAAAGTCGTGGAAACAACATCCAAATTAGGCTAACAGGCAGAAAGGCAAAACCTGCAACCATACCGATATGCAAGCCTGAGATAGCAATTAGATGTGATGTTCCTGTATTTTTAAATATTTCCCATTGCTCTGGCGTAATTTCATTGCGAACTGCAACAGATAAGGCAGAAATGACAGCAGCTGCTTCTTTATGGTCAACTTGGGTGAAAATATATTGTTTAATAGATTCTCGGATTCTATCTAATCGCCATGGTTCTGCTTTTGCTAACTGCCGATTAGTACTTGAATTTCTGACATAACCTGTTGCTAATACAGCTTGCTTAAATAACCATTTTTCATAATCAAAACCACCTGTATTAACAAAGCCCGATGGTCGTTTTAAACGAACTTGTAATTGCCAATATGAGCCACTTTGTAATTGATCTGGTATATTTTGATACCAGCCTAGCTTTACTTTTCCTTGAAAGGGAATAACCTTTCCATTTAAATGTGCTTGATCTACATCAAAATAAAAACGAATATTTTGATGTTGTTTTTCGGGAATATCAATAACACGACCTGTAACTGTTAGTGTTTTACCTTCATATTCGCTCGCTATTCGTTGACCAACGATATTATTAGCAATCAATACAGCATATAAAAAACCAATAATTATTCCAAATATCAAACGAATAGCTATATTTTTCCAAAATATAATCAATATTAAAACAGCAAATATTAATAAGTACTCAAACTGTTGAGCGGGTATTTGTGAGAATAATTGAATACTTAAGGTACCGAGTAAAAAACCCAAAGATAAGCTATACATATATTAAGAAAACTGGATAATGTAGCCGTTAATAGATGGCTAGTCGATAAGGAAATACACAACAGCAATGCCACGAAAATTCTTTAAAAGAATGTCACCTAGTGCTGAAATTATTAAACAGCAAAAGTGCCTAAGCTTTTTGGGTAAACATCTGCATTCGCCCCTGCTATGGCATTTAAATCGTCGATCAGTATCAACGGCATTTGCAATTGGATTATTTATGATGTGGATTCCATTTCCTCCTCAGACAGTTTTTGCCGCTATTGCTGCTATTCTTTTATGTGCTAATTTACCTATTGCGGTGGCATTGGTTTGGATTACTAACCCTATTACTATTCCGG
>JALWYT010000181.1 GCA_026992705.1 Thiotrichaceae bacterium | reverse complement strand
GCTTACCGCATATTGACTTCCCTTACACTCACGAAAGCCGTATGGTGAAATCAACACCTTTTTTCTGTATGAAAGAGGTTGATGGTGAACCTAACGCTAAGACGTATATTGATTGCATCGAAACGCAAGGTGATTTAGCCCGCTATCACTTAGAACCTGTCTCTGGCAAACAACATCAATTGCGTGTGCATTTAGCCTCACTCGGGGCGGCTATATTAAATGATTCTTTCTACCCCGAAGTTTTACCCGAAAAGGAAGAAGAGGATTTTAAGAATCCATTACAATTATTAGCCAAATCAATCGCCTTTGTTGACCCAATCACAGGGCAAGATTGCTATTTTGAAAGCCAGCGGAAATTAGATTTTCCTGTAGGAGAAAAAACAGATGGATAATGTCGTATTGCTCAGTATTTTATTTGTATTTTTATCGGCATTTGTCAGCAATATCGTCCGCAATCGCAATAAAGATCGCGTACTAAAAGAGCTACACGGCTTTCACACCACGATTGAAATGCAAGATGGCAAGCGGACACGCGGTTTAGTCCGTATTTTTACCAATGGCATGGAATTAAAATTTACCGCCACCCATCCAAACCAAGGGCAAGAAAAAGGCTATAGCTATATTTTATATTCCGATGATTTAGACAATGTGCAAACCATATACCGCTACCACAGCGAGCTATCCCTAAAAAATCAGAAAAAACGCCAAAAAGATGTGAATAAAACAGCAAACCCCTCTCTACTGCGACGCTTTTCCCGCTTCTTTCGCAATTTTATGAATAACTTCCGAGATGCCTTCAATGAATCCATGAGCTTATTCTTATCAAGAATGAAAGGTATGCAAGGAGCTGCTGTATTAAGCTCGCAAGACAAATACCTACAACGCATGGGAACCACTGCCTTATCAATGGTCGGCAACGCATTCGACCAAATTTTAGAACATCACATCAATAAACGAGTCGTCGTCGAAGTAAAAAATGGCGATGGTTTTCGTCACTTTAGCGGCTTTTTAAAAGAATATTCCCCCTCATGGCTATCTGTTTTAGATTGCCACGTTACAGGCACACATTGTTTTACCTTATCGGATATTGAACATATCGAAATGCAACGCGATATTGACATTACCGTGTATTTATCCGAAGGCGAAAATGCTCAAGTACTCGTTGATATTGAAATATTTTACTACGGCTACCGCCCTCTAAAACTGATTAGCTTTGCAGCACAAGACTATAAATACTGCATCGACGAAACCCTGCATCACAAGGAATCCATCTCGCTATCACTTAATGATTTGCCCAAATGTTTTACCCAAGATATTGACTTATTATTATTACCGCTCCGCTTTGAAATGATCTCCCCCGAACGCCGAGACGGAGCCGAAGCCCCCAAAGAAAATGAAGTCTATCAAAGCCTACTCCCCGATATTGAGTTGCTATTTGAAAATGAACGAGTCGTTGATGTGTATATCCCACGCTCATTAGGCAAAGTGCGGCATAGTGGGGAATTTTAGTTGGGCGAGTAATTTACTATCGTAGAAATAAATAAAGGGTTATGGATAAAACATAACCCTTTGAAAAAAATGGTGGGCCTGGAGGGACTTGAACCCGCGACCAATCGATTATGAGTCGACTGCTCTGACCAACTGAGCTACAGGCCCTAAGATTTAAAGAAGCAGCTCTAACATAAAAAATAATCTAGAAAAACTATTTTTTTAAGAGTTTGTACTTTTAGAACTATCATTACTAAGATCTAAGAAGCTGCGAAGCATATCTGATCGTGTGGGATGACGCAACTTTCTTAGAGCTTTCGCTTCAATTTGTCGGATACGCTCACGAGTGACATCAAATTGCTTGCCCACTTCTTCTAGGGTGTGATCGGTATTCATATCAATACCAAAACGCATACGTAAAACTTTTGATTCTCTGCTAGTGAGGCTACTGAGTACTTCTCTGGTAGTTTCTGATAAGCCAGAGGAAGTTGCCGAATCAATGGGTGATTGTACATTAGTATCTTCAATAAAATCACCTAAATTTGAGTCAGCATCATCACCAATCGGTGTTTCCATGGAGATAGGCTCTTTAGCAATTTTAAGTACTTTACGGACTTTATCTTCAGGCATATCCATTGCTTCGGCAAGCTCCTCAGGTGTACCTTCGCGACCTTTTTCTTGCAATAGACGGCGTGAAATTCTGTTCAATTTATTGATGGTTTCAATCATATGAACAGGGATACGGATAGTTCTTGCTTGATCAGCAATTGAACGTGTAATTGCTTGGCGAATCCACCATGTTGCATAAGTTGAGAATTTGTAACCACGACGGTATTCAAATTTATCAACCGCTTTCATTAAGCCGATGTTACCTTCTTGGATAAGATCAAGGAATTGCAAACCGCGATTAGTGTATTTTTTCGCAATCGAAATCACTAAGCGTAGGTTAGCCTCAATCATTTCTTTTTTAGCTCGGCGAGCTTTCGCCTCACCCACCGACATTTTACGGTTAATTTCTTTGATTTGCTCCATGCTTAAGTTAGTTTCATCAACAATACGTTTAAGTTGAACTTGTAAACCTTTTACATCATTTGCAAAAGGTAATAAGCGGTCGGCAAGTTTTGGATGATCTTTGCAGTAGTTTTCTAACCAATCTAAATTGGTTGAATTTTTTGGAAAGCTACTAATAAAGTCTTTGCGGGGCATTTTACCTTTTTGAATACATATCTTCATGATATTACGCTCAATTGAGCGGATACGATCAACCGTATCATTTAGTTGCTTGGTTAAATCAAATACAACATTCATTGGGAAGCGTAGCTCCATAAAGGCATCTGCAACTTCTGTACGGTATTTTTTATAGGCTTCTTGATCCCCATTTTTGCGAGCTTCTTGAGCCGCATTATATAAATCACGCAAGCGTTGGAATGCTTCTTTTGCTCTTTCAGGATCAGGACCAGTATCTATTGGTTCAGCATCTTCATCATCATCTAAATCATCGATACTGGTGTCTTCAGTATCATCATCTGCCTTTTCTACAATGATTTGCTCATCGTCCTTTTTGCCACCTGCATCAGCTGGAGTTTCCATTTGCAAATCACTTGTAAAACCAGTAATAAGGTCAGTTAACTTCATCTCATCTTTTTCAATGAGATCAACTTTTTCAAGTGTGGTTTTTATGGATGCAGGAAATTGTGCCAAGGCGTGAAGAGCCTCATTAAGACCTTCTTCAATACGCATGGCAATTTCAATTTCACCTTCACGGGTTAATAACTCAACGGTCCCCATTTCACGCATATACATGCGAACAGGGTCAGTGGTACGACCAAATTCACTTTCGACGCTTGCTAATGCTGCAGCAGCTTCTTCAGCAGCAGTTTCATCATCAGCTTTAGCTTCATCATCATTCATATTAATTTGATCAGCATCTTCAGGTGGTGCTTCATAAACTTTGATACCCATATCATTGATCATGCTGATGATGTCTTCAATTTGTTCAGGGTTAACAACGGTGTCTGGCAAGTGATCATTGACTTCTGCATAAGTTAGGAAACCTTTTTCCTTACCTTGTGCAATCAATTCTTTGAGGCTAGATCGTTGTTGCTGTTGCTCTACTTTTTTTTCACTCATGCCCAAATATGTTCTCGCAAAAAATGGAACGTTTTAGTATATCATAAAATAATAAATAATACTTTATGAACTTTCATCATAACAAATGACATAATAGAGTAATTTTGTACATTAGTACGGGTGAAGACTGGCAATTTTTGGTAATTGTTCAGTGTATTTCACTTAGTAAAATCATTAAGTCATTTTTTTCTTGTGGAGATAAACCTGTTACTCGTTCTTTATGCAATAAAGATTCAAGTCGGTTTTCACGAGCCTTTTTGCGGATCTGCCGCAGACAATCCTGAAATTCGCGTTGTAGTACAGTTTTATCATCTGTCTTTGGTCGCCATTTTGTCAGGTTAATTAGAGGGGCTTCATATTCACTGCCACGAAATCTTTCAATTAGATTTGCTGCCGTAAGATTAGGATGCTCTTCAAAAATTTCAAGTAATTTTGCCAAAAAACTTACACCTGCTATCGGGTATTGAGCGATTTTCTCAGGGTTTTCAGCATAATCGACCAGTTTTGGTTCATTTAATAACAGTGCGATGGCATATCGCACAGGGGTTAATCTTACTTTTCTATCACTTAGACATGATGTACTTTGTCCTAGTTCTATCCGTTGATCAGTGTGAGAATAGCGTTGTACGGTTAATTTGTATTTTTTGATTAAATTTGAGTCAATATTGGTTAATTTTGCCATCGTCGTAATTAACTGTTCTTTAATCAAGCTTTCAGGAATACTTTTTAGCAAAGTTCCTACGTCATTAAGTAAATGAGCCTTGCCTTCTCTAGTGCTGATATTATGACGAGCTTGTAACGTATTGACTAAATAATCGGTGAGTGTAATTGCTGAGTCTAATAACGACTCAAAGCCTGCTTTGCCAACTTTTCGGATTTGTGTATCAGGGTCTTCACCTTTCTCTAAAAATAGAAAGCGAATTTCTTTATTATCATTTAATAAGGGCAAAGCATTTTCCATCGCCCGCCATGCAGCATCTTTCCCTGCTCGATCACCATCAAAGCAAAATGTAATCGTCGAAACAGCACGAAACATTTGCCTAATATGCTCAGTAGTTGTGGCTGTACCAAGTGTAGCAACGGCATAGCTAATGCCAAATTGGGCAAGAGCAATGACATCCATATAGCCTTCAACAACAAGTAATTGCTCTAGCTTGCGGGTATTTTTTCGGACCTCATAAAAGCCGTATAACTCGGTTCCCTTGCTGAAGATAGGCGTTTCAGGGGAGTTTAAATATTTAGGTAACTCATCCCCCATAACACGACCACCAAACCCAATGACCCTGCCCCGCTTATCTCGAATCGGAAACATAATGCGATTACGAAAGCGATCATAGATTTTACCGGTGTCTTCTTTTTGAATTAGCAAACCCGTATCCAATAACTGCCGAGTAGTGTAGTGATGCGATAAATGTGATTTGATAGCACCCCAACTATCGGGTGAAAACCCTATGCCAAATTGCTTGCTTGTTTGAGTATCTAAGCCTCTATTTTTTAAATATTCAACCGCTTGTGGCGTGCTTTTTAATTGTAATTGATAGTAGTGGCTGGCTTCTTCCATTAAATCATATAGGTCACGATTGCGTTTAGTCGCAGCTTTTTTACCTTGTTTGCCTTGCTCATGTGGAACCTCTAAACCTAAACTATTCGCTAATGATTCAACCGCTTCAACAAAGTCTAGATGCTCATACTCCATCAAAAAGGATAACGCGGAACCATGCTGCCCACAGCCAAAGCAATAGTAAAATTGTTTTTTCGGACTGACGGTAAAGGATGGCGTTTTTTCATTATGAAAAGGACAACAAGCTTTATACTCTCGTCCTGCTTTTTTTAAAGGCACACGTGAATGGATAACATCAACAATGTCAATTCGTGAGAGTAGTTCATCAATAAATTCATGCGGGATATATCCAGACATAATTAAATTTACTTAGAATTTTTTATTTGAATCTTCATAATAAAGTAATGGAAAGAGTTAATGCAACGGTTTATGCTTATCATAACGGATTGATCAAAAAGCAATCAGAATAATATGCATGAGACAATAAAAAGTTCTGATAAAGGCATGAATCATTTTTCTTAGGAGGAGATGTGAATCAATTAAATCAGAACTACCCGTGATTGAGTATATAGCTATGGTTGAAAAAATTATTAAACATCAAGACAAAATAAAAAAAGAAATGACAAGTGTAATTCAGCGTTTTCTAAAAGATAATAATGAAAAGCCATCGGAAGTTAATATTAAGGTTATTTCTGATACTAAAGAAAATGTTTGTATTCAAATCAAGATTAAAGACTAAAAAATTTTTTGATATGTTTACTGTTGTCACTTCATTATCTACACAATAACTAGGGAGTTGTAGGTATTAGCATTGTTTATATTTTGTGCAATTTGGGATAATTTAGTTATACTTTAGAAATTGTAAATAAGCGTTTGAGGCATATCATGAAGCTCTGGAGTAGTTATTGTTTAGTACTATGTATATTTTCTCTAGCAATCAATAGTTTATTAGCAGAAGAAAATAATTTGCAACAAGATATCCCTTGTGAACCTGCTCTTATCCAAGCTAGTATTTCTTGTCAAGCTACAGAGAGTTTAGAAGCTTTAGAAGATTGTATCATTGATTATTTATTAAATATTGATTGTACAACAGAAGTGAGTAACACTTCTGATTTTGATGTTGAAATGTGTACACAAGATGGAGGTTGCTTGCCTGATTTAGGTAAAATTCAGTAAAAATGAGTGCTACACTGATAGGTTGTGAGTGATTTAAATAATTGAAATAAACACATTTAGCAGCTTAGAGCATTTTACCTTGGCAAAACACTCAAGCAAATATTTTTGGAGAGTTAACCTTGAGCTAATCCTACACTGTAATTTGAGATAAAAAATTATGAAAGATCAAAATGACTGGGCATTAGAAACACTTGCCATTCGAACAGGTCATAAGCGAACCTTTGAACAAGAGCACTCAGAAGCTATTTTTCCTACATCCAGTTATGTCTTTTCTAGTGCTGCAGAAGCTGCAGCACGATTTTCGGGAGAGGTGCCTGGTAATATCTATTCACGTTTAAGCAATCCTACTGTTCGCTACTTTGAAGAACGTTTAGCTATAATGGAAGGTGGAGAGTCTTGTGTAGCAACAGCATCAGGTATGGCGGCAATTATGGCTGTTATGATTGGCTTATTAAAAGCGGGAGATCATATTGTTTGCTCACGTTCTATTTTTGGTACAACAACTGTTTTTCTTAATAATTTTATTGGGAAGTTTGGGGTTGAAATTAGCTTTGTAAATCTCACCGACTTAAATGCTTGGCAAGCAGCTTTAAAACCGAATACTCGGCTATTATTTGCAGAGACACCATCAAACCCCTTGTGTGATGTGGTCGATATCAAAGCACTTGCTAAAATTGCTCACCAAAACAACAGTTTATTGGTGATTGATAATTGCTTTTGTACCCCTGTATTGCAACAACCACTAGAATTAGGAGCAGATATTGTCGTGCATTCTGCTACTAAATATTTAGATGGACAAGGGCGTTGTCTTGGTGGTGCAGTAATTGGTGATACTGAAACCGTTGGTAAAGAGGTATTTGGTGTATTACGTTCAGGTGGTGTTGCCATGAGTCCATTTAACGCATGGGTCTTTCTAAAAGGGTTGGAGACTTTAAATCTACGCATGAAAGCCCACTCAACCTCTGCGTTAGCATTAGCTCAATGGTTAGAACAACACTCTGCTATTGAAAGAGTTTATTTTACAGGACTAGTGTCTCATCCACAACATACGTTAGTTAAACAACAACAAAGTGATTGGGGAGGAATCGTCTCTTTTGAGGTTAAGGGAGGTAAAGAAGCTGCTTGGCGAGTGATTGATCATACCCATATGATTTCAATTACAGCTAATCTAGGTGATGCTAAAACAACTATTACTCATCCTGCAACGACTACACACGGACGACTAACTTCTGAACAACGTCAAGAGGCGGGTATATCAGATGGTTTAATCCGTATTGCTGTAGGCTTGGAGAATATTGAGGATATTAAAGTAGATTTAGAAAGGGGATTGAATACCTGAAGCGTAATTTCATTTCCGATTGCAAATAACAATCGCTCGTTTTGGGGCTGGGTAGCCTTCGCAGGTTTGGGTGTGGTCATTGGGGTCTAGGAATTGTTCGAGTGATTCATAGCCCATCCAGTCGGTGATGCGTTGTTCTTTGATGGAGGTGACGGTGACATCGACGACGCGGATATTGATAAAGCCAATACGTTCTAGCCAGCGGGTGAGCATGGCGGTTGAGGGGAGGAACCAGACGTTTCGCATTTTGGCGTAGCGGTCTTTGGGGATAAGAGCAGTTTGTTCGTCGCCGTCGATGATTAAGGTTTCTAGTACTAATTCACCACCTTGTCGGAGATAGTGTTTTAGCTCGTTAAGGTGGTCTAAGGGGGAACGACGGTGGTATAGAACCCCCATTGAGAATACCGTATCAAAGCCGCGTTTTTTGAAAGCAGGGAGTTCTTCGCTTTTGAGTGGAATGAGGTGAACGGGCTGATCTGAGCCGATATAGTGTTTGTACACTTGAAATTGGGTTAGAAAAAACTGGCTTGGGTCAACGCCAATCACGCATTTGGCTCCTTCGCCTCTCATTCGCCACATATGGTAGCCATTGCTGCAGCCGACATCTAAAACATAGCGATTTTTTAATGGGCTGATATGTGGTTGCAGGCGTTGCCATTTCCAGTCGGAACGCCATTCTGTGTCAATATGAATGCCAAATAGATTATAGGGACCTTTTCGCCAAGGGATAAGCTGTTTGAGGATATGGAGCAGTGTGTTTTTAGCCTCGGCATCACAATCTTCAGCCAAGCCAATTTGTAAACAGTCTTGGTTTAGGTTGATGTGTGAAGCGGTAACATCAGGCAGTTCTTTGAGTAAATTCAACCATTCTTCTCGTTTGCCGTGTCGTCGTATATCAAACGCATTTTGAATAAGAGCGGGCAGGGCAGCCTGCCATTCTTCGATGGGGGAGTCTGCTAGGTCTTTGTAGAGAGAGTCAAAGTTGAACATTGAGTTTTACTTACTCATCCCCCAGTGATGCTAATTGATCTGCCTGATGCTCATTAATCAATGGCTCAATAATCAGATTAACATTGCCGTCCATAATTTCACCAAGTTTATATAACGTTAGATTAATGCGGTGGTCGGTGACTCGTCCTTGTGGGTAGTTGTAAGTGCGGATACGTTCGGAACGGTCGCCACTGCCGACAAGGTTTCTGCGTTCTTCCGATTGTTCAGCGGCTTGCTTTTCGATTTCCGCTTGCATAATTCGAGATTGGAGCAGTGAAAGGGCTTGAGCTTTGTTTTTATGCTGTGAGCGACCTTCCTGACATTCCACCACAGTGCCTGTTGGAATATGCGTTAGGCGTACAGCGGAGTCTGTTTTATTAACGTGCTGACCGCCTGCACCAGAGGCTCGGAAGGTGTCAACGCGAACATCATTCATATTGATTTCGATTTTTTCCACATCGGCAACTTCGGGCATAATGGCAACAGTGGCGGCTGAGGTGTGAACCCGCCCTTGTGATTCGGTTTCAGGGACACGTTGTACACGATGTGCACCTGATTCAAACTTCAGCATGGAATAAACGCCTGTGCCGATAATTTTGGCGACAATTTCTTTATAACCGCCATGCTCTCCCTCATTTGCATTGACAATTTCCACTCGCCAGCCTTGCATTTCAGCATAGCGGGAGTACATGCGGAATAAATCCCCTGCAAAAATGGAGGCTTCATCACCCCCTGTGCCTGCTCGTACTTCTAAATAAACATTGCTGTCATCATTGGGGTCTTTAGGCAGTAATAGTTTTTGTAGTTCTAGCTCTAAGTCAGCTAGCTTGGGTTTAACTTCTTTGATTTCCTCTTGAGCCATTTCTTTCATTTCAGGGTCAGAAAGTAACTCTTCTGCCATTTCTAAGTCTTCTTCAAGCTGTTTGTATTTAGAAAATGTTTTGACGACAGGCTCTAGTTGACTGTATTCCACGGATAATTTGCGGAATTTATCTTGGTCGCCCATTACATCAGGTTCAGCAAGTAAACCTGCGATTTCTTCATGGCGATCACAAAGTGATTCGAGTTTGTTGCTTATAGATGCTTTCACGTTGTTTCCTGAATATTGAGTAATTTTTTAGCTGCCTTGAGTAAGCTTTCATCGCCATCACGAGCAGCTTGGTTGATGGTTTTTGATGGATTATGGAGTAGCTTATTCGTTAGTGTATGAGCTAAAAACCGCATGGCATCTTCGGCAGACTCGCCGTTTTTCATGCGTCGAATGGCTTTCTCCAACACTTCTTGTTTGATTTGATGAGCCTCATCACGATAGCGTTTAATCAAGCTCATTTGGCGTTGAGCTTTTAACCATCGCATAAAGTGGACGACTTCACCTTCAATCATAATCTCCGCTTGCTCAGCGGCTTGTTTGCGTGATTTTATATTTTCTTCGATCACATTTTGCAAGTCATCAACGGTGTAAAGGTACACATCGTCCAGTTTATCAACCGCTTCATCAATATCTCGCGGTACGGCAATATCAACCATAAAAATGGGTTTATGTTTGCGTTGCTTCAAGGCTTTTTTGACAGTTTCGTATGTGAGGATAGCAGTTGGTGCAGCGGTAGATGCAATTAGTATATCAGCTAACTGTAAGTGATCTTCTAATTTGCTTAGTGGAATGGCTTTAGCAATATCACCATATTCATTTGCTAATTTTTGAGCATTTTCTAAACTACGGTTAGCAATAATAATTTTGTTGATATTATTTGCCATTAAATACCGACCGACTAGCTCAATGGTTTCACCTGCACCAATTAAAACAGCGGTTTGCTGTTCTAAACTGCTAAAAATTCGTTTGGATAAATTGACAGCAGCATAGGCAACAGAAACAGGATTGGAGCCAATTTTAGTTTCCGTGCGTACTTTTTTAGCCGATGAGAAAACATGCTGGCTTAGACGGTGAAATTGATTACCGATACATTTTTCTTGATTAGCTACCTGGATAGCATCTTTTAATTGTCCTAAAATTTGTGGTTCACCTAAAACTAAGGAATCTAGACCACAAGCGACACGTAACAGATGTTGTACAGCTTTATTATCTGTATAGTGATACATGTAAGGTAAAAGCTTATCTATTGCTATACTGTGAAAGTCGGCTAGCCATTTTGTCAGTTCAGTTGGCGGCAATTCTTTTTTATCGGCAACATAGAGCTCTGTGCGATTGCAAGTGGATAAGATTATACTTTCCTTGGCAATATGACGGATGGCATGAAGTGCTTCCCTCAGGCGTTCTGGGGAAAATGTAACCTGTTCTCTGATAGAGACAGTAGCCGTTTTGTGATTGATACCGATGACTGCTATGGACATTATTTATAGTGTTAATAAATTTAGGGTCAGATTTTCTGATACGTTATACAGGAATACAAGTAGATATGTATTTATTTTCTGGTGAAATATCTAATAACCTCTATGCCACTTCTAAAATAGTTGATATTTATGCGTAAAATTATCCTCAAACCTGCTACTTTTCTTTTCCCTTTGGTATTTGGCTTATTTGCATGTACCGTTGATGGGGAAACTTCACGTACTTTACCTGATGAATCCATAGAAACCAATGTGCTTGGTTCGCCGATGGCAAGACAAGTTTACTATGTTTTATTGGCAGAGTTGTATGGTAAGTCTGGTAAGCTCGATAAGTCGTTATTTTATTATATGAAACTTATTTCAGAAAATAGCTCACCCAATATTGCCAAGCGTGTAACAGCTCTGGCAGCTCGCACTAATAATAATAAAGATGCTATGAAAGCGGCAGAGCAGTGGGTAAAAGCGAATAATGATTCTGTTGATGCACATCAATATCTCGCATTATTAAATATTCGTATGAATAAGCCTGAAGCCGCAGCTAAAGAGTTACTTTGGATACAGCAATATTTGGATAAAAGAAATAAGCATGGTTTTGCCTTTGTTGCTTCTTTAGTCAGTTTTGAGTCTAATAAAAAATCTGCCTATAAAGCGTTTAAATTATTTGCAAAGCAATCTGGCAAGCCTGATGAGGCTAGCCTAGCATTAGCGACTTTAGCGATAAATGCAGGAAATTTTGAAGATGCCTTGCAAGCAGTTGCAAAAAGCAGAAAGTCCCACGATGTTAAAATTAGGGATAGAGCCAATATTATTTATGCGAAAGCGATGATGAATTTAGATCAGGAGACTGAAGCGATCAAAGAACTTGAACCCATTGTAGCATCAACACAGAATGCTAACTTAAAACTAGAATATGCTCGATTATTAGTTTTAGTAGGAGAGTACCAAAAAGCTGAGTCCCTGTTTAAAGTTCTTTATCAACAATTACCGAATAATACGGATATTGTTTATACATTGGGTTTGTTAAATTTTGATATGAAAAATTATGAGGCGGCACGTCCCTTTTTTGAAAAATTATCACATAATCCTCATGAAAAAAGAGCCGATGATGCCCAATATTTTTTAGGTCAGATTTATGAAAAACAAGGAGATTATGACAAAGCACTGACTGCTTATAGTAAGGCAGAAAATACTGAGTATTTTCAAGAAGCAGAGATCAACAAGGCTAAATTAATTTTAGATAAGAAAGGCTTAAATGCAGCAAGAAAGTATTTGCAGTTAAAAGTGACTGAGGCAGATAGTGATGAAGAAATTATCGCTTTATTATTAGTTGAAGGACAAATTTTGTACCAGAAAAAAATGTATGAGGAGGCATTAAAGGCTTACCAAAAAATATTAGAAATTGCTCCCGATGATTTTGATGGGCTCTATTCTCGCTCATTGGTCTATAGTCAGATGGGAGATATTAAAAATGCCGAAAAGGATTTAAAGAAAATCCTAAGCAAAACACCTGAAAATGTAACAGCACTGAATGCTCTCGGTTACTCGTTGGCAATTTATACAACACGTTTTGATGAGGCGAAAACATATATTGCTAAGGCATTGAAAATAAGACCTGATGATCCTGCCATTATTGATAGTATGGGATGGGTTGAATATCAGCGTGGGAACTTACAAGTGGCTGAACGTTTACTTAGGAAGGCATATAAAAAATTGCCTGACCCTGAAGTCGCTAGTCACTTAGTAGAAGTATTAGCTAAACGTGGAAAGCTCGCAGAGGCAAAAAAACTTTTGACGGAGATGTTAAAAAAACATGCTAAAGATGAAAATTTGATTGCTGTTAAAAAGAAGTTAGCAAATACTAACTCTAACATAAAAAATTAAGGATAATATAATGAAAAAATGGATTGTTTACTTTCAACTATTTACTCTTCCTTTGCTTTTAGTGGCTTGTAGTAGTCAATTAAAGAATCCCACTGTTAAAAAGCCATCTAATAAAAACTTAACTTGGCAGCAACGCCAAACAAAATTCTTGAACATCAAAGAATGGCGATTACAAGGCAAAGTTTCAGTACGTTATGAAAGTAATAACTGGTCATTTAGCCTGTCATGGTTGCAACGCCAAGGAGAGGATTATGAAATGAATATCAAACATCCTCTAACAGGTAGAGTATTGGCATATATTAAAAGTACCAATCAAGGTGTAATACTAAAAGGGCAGAATGGCAAAATTTATCGTGACCGTGATGCTGAAAATTTAGTAAAAACACAACTAAAAGTTGCTTTACCACTTAAAGGCATGAAATCTTGGGCACTAGGTATACCATCACCAAATTACTCCACCACAAAAGTCACACTTGATGACTATGGTCGCCCAATCACCTTGTTACAAGCAGGCTGGCGAGTGGATTACCCTGCTTATGCAACAAATGGAGCGTATGCCTTCCCTAAAAAAATCACATTGCAACATCTTAGTGATAATACCCGTATTAAAATTATTGTCAAAAATTGGCAAACCCGCCATTAAAAATGCAAAGTTTAATACTACCCGCTCCCGCTAAATTAAATTTATTTCTACACATCACAGGGCGACGCGAAGATGGTTATCATCTGCTACAAACACTGTTTCAGTTTTTAGATTATTGCGATGAAATCAGCTTATCATTACGCAGTGATGGTGAAATTCATCGCACCAACGATGTTGAAGGTGTGGCGGAACAAAATGATTTAGTGATTAAAGCGGCTAAATTATTGCAGCAAAAAACCAATAGCCCATTGGGTGTTGATATTACGGTTATTAAAAAATTGCCAATGGGCGGTGGTTTAGGCGGTGGTAGCTCTGATGCGGCAACGGTTTTGCAGGGGTTAAATAAACTCTGGGGCTGCCAGCTCAGTGATAATGAATTAGCAGAGCTAGGTTTACAATTGGGGGCTGATGTACCGATTTTTGTGCATGGTCATGCAGCATGGGCAGAAGGTGTGGGCGAGCAGATTGAAGCCGTTGATTTGTCTGAACCTTGGTTTATTGTTGTGTGTCCTGATGTGCATGTATCAACTGCAGAAATTTTTTCTGATCAAGGATTGACACGAAACTGCAAACCCATCAGAATATCGCACTTCCTCACAGGGCAGTCGATAAATGTTTTCGAGCCACTCGTCAGGAAAAAATACACTGAAGTTGATGATGCGTTAAACTGGCTTTCACAGTTTGCAGAGTCAAGGCTTACAGGGTCTGGAAGTTGTATCTTTGCTTCATTTCCTAATAAAAATGAAGCACTTAATGTGCTAGAACAACTACCAGAAAAGTGGCAAGGTTTTGTCACTAAGGGAAAATGCACTTCCCCCTTGAAAGTTATTCTAAAGCGTGTATGATTCGCACTCTTGAAAATTCTTCTGAAGGGCCGTCGCCAAGTGGTAAGGCAACGGGTTTTGATCCCGTCATGCGTAGGTTCGAATCCTACCGGCCCTGCCATTTTCTATTTTCCTGAAGTCACGAGAATTAGTCATGTCAGATGACAGTATGATGGTATTTGCAGGAAACGCAAATCCCCAACTCGCACGCGATGTCGTTGATCACCTCGGTCTTACTCTCGGCAAAATCAATGTAGGTCGATTTAGTGATGGGGAAACCCATGTAGAAATAATGGAAAACGTCCGAGGACGTGATACCTTTATTATCCAGCCAACTTGTGCTCCTACTAATGATAATCTGGTTGAATTATTAATCATTGCTGATGCACTTTATCGCTCGTCAGCAGGTCGAATTACGGCTGTTATTCCTTATTACGGCTATGCCCGACAAGATCGCCGCGTTCGCTCCCGTCGTGTACCTATTTCCGCTAAAGTCATTGCTGCAATGATTTCCAATGTGCATATTGATCGTGTATTAATTGTCGATTTACACTCAGAACAGGTACAAGGCTTTTTTGATGTTCCTGTTGATAATATCTATGCTTCAGGTGTGCTATTAGGCGATATTTTAGATAAAAAACTGGAGAATTTAACCGTTGTTTCTCCTGATGTTGGGGGTGTCGTCAGAGCAAGAGCAGTTGCCAAAGGCTTAGGAGATGACACAAATCTAGCGATTATTGATAAACGTCGCCCAGAGCCAAATAAAGCGGAGGTGATGAATATCATCGGTGATGTTTCAGGAAAAGCTTGCGTGATTGTTGATGATTTAGTCGATACCGCAGGCACATTATGCAATGCTGCCAATGCACTAAAAGAACACGGTGCAAGCAGTGTAACCGCTTATGCCACTCACGCGGTTTTCTCTGGTGCAGCAATTTCAAATATCGAAAATTCCGAGCTTGATGAAGTTGTGGTAACAAATACCATACCATTGAGTGAAAAAGCTGAAAAATGTGGTAGAATCCGCCAGCTTTCAGTATCAAGTTTACTTGCCAAGACGATGTTACGCATTAGTCATGAAGAATCGGTAAGTGAATTATTTGCTGGCTTATAAGATTTCAACATTGCTAACTTGGTCGCGGGTTAGCAGTATCTTGTGAAAAGAGCTTCTTTGAAGCTCTTTTCTCGTTTATAAAATGGAGACTGACAATGTCAGAATATGTATTAAATGTTACAGAACGTACAGAGCTAGGGAAAGGTGCGAGCCGCCGCCTACGCCGTACGAATATATTTGAAATCACCAAAAAAGACGAAGAAGGTAATGAAAAAACCTCTTACGTCAAAGGTGTTCCTGCGGTTGTTTATGGTGGTGATAAGGACGCTATGTCGATCACATTACGCCAAAACGAAATCGAGCGTTTTCTATTAGACAATGATTTCTTTGCCTCTGAAATTACGCTTGATTTTGGTGAAGGTAAAACAGAGACGGTAACAATCTGTGATTTACAGCGTCACCCTGTTAAAAATCACGCTCTACATGCGGACTTTAAGCGAGTCTAATTGGCTTTATGTCTAATCAGAGCAAGCCAATCCGACTCATTGTCGGTTTAGGCAACCCCGGAAGCAAGTATGAGGCAACACGCCATAATGCAGGCTTCTGGTTTGTTGATGAAATAGCACGCCAACAGGGCGTGTTATTTCGTTCTGAAAGCAAGTTTTTTGGTGAGGTTTGTCGAGTAAACTTTGATGGCAATCAAGTTTGGCTACTAAAACCCACAACCTTTATGAACCGCAGCGGGCAATCCGTTGCCGCACTCGCTAAATTTTACAAAATTCCTGTAACAGAAATTTTGGTCGCTCATGATGAATTAGATATTCCAGTCGGCGATGCTCGCTGGAAAAAAGGTGGTGGTCATGGTGGGCATAATGGTTTGCGAGATATAACATCACATTTAGGTAAAGAGTTCTGGCGTTTACGGCTTGGCGTTGGTCACCCAGGGGACAAAAACAAAGTCATTGACTATGTACTATCAAACCCCTCAAAAGATGATCATATTGAAATTAACCGAGCTATAGATGCTGCATTAGAAAGTGTTGATTTAATTGTCGCGGGCGAAAGCCAAAAGGCAATGAATCAATTACACAGCAAAAGGTAAGGTATAAAATGGGATTTAAGTGTGGAATTGTCGGTTTACCCAATGTCGGTAAATCAACCTTATTTAACGCATTAACAAAGGCGGGAATTCAAGCAGAGAACTACCCATTTTGTACCATTGAGCCGAATGTCGGCATTGTCCCTGTCCCTGATTTACGTTTAAAAGCCCTAGAAAAAGTCGTTAATCCCGAACGCGTTTTGCCGACAACAATGGAATTTGTCGATATTGCAGGCTTGGTTGAAGGGGCATCAAAAGGCGAAGGTCTCGGCAATCAATTTTTAGGGCATATCCGTGAAACCGATGCTATTGCACAAGTGGTTCGCTGTTTTGAAGACGATGATATTGTGCATGTAGCAGGCAAGATTGACCCCGTTGCCGATATTGAAATCATCAACACCGAACTCGGCTTAGCCGATTTAGAAACGGTTGAAAAAGCCATTACGCGGGTTTCAAAATTCGCCAAATCTGGCAATAAAGAAGCAATCGCTCAAAAAGAATTTTATCAAGCACTCTATGAGCATCTCGGCGAAGGCAAATCCGCCCGCTCATTCGATGTTTCTGACGCTCAACAGCCTTGGATTAAAGAGCTACGCCTAATCACCGTAAAACCCATTTTATTTATCGCCAATGTCAGCGATGATGGCTTTGAAGATAATCCTTATCTGGATGCCGTAAAAGAAATTGCTGCCGCTGAAAATGCCGAAGTTGTTCCTGTCTGTGCTGCCCTAGAAGCAGAAATGTCCCAATTAGAAGACGACGAACGCGATGAATTTTTACAAGACATGGGCTTGGAAGAACCCGGCTTAAACCGCGTAATCCGAGCGGGCTATCAACTGCTCAGTCTACAAACCTTCTTCACCGCAGGCGTAAAAGAAGTCCGAGCATGGACAGTCCACAAAGGAGCAACTGCCCCCAAAGGAGCAGGCAAAATCCACACCGACTTTGAAAAAGGCTTTATCCGAGCCGAAGTCATCGCCTATGACGATTTTATCAAATACGGCGGCGAACAAGGAGCCAAAGACGCTGGCAAATGGCGTTTAGAAGGAAAAGATTACATTCTCCAAGAAGGTGATGTTGTGCATTTTCGGTTTAATGTTTAGTAATTTGCTGAGGTTGTACTAAATAACTATGCTCAACGGTATTTTTTATTAATATCGTCTAGGCACAAACGACATAATGATTCCATTCACGATTGAACAGCAGCTTGAGCATCCTGATAATGCTTTGTATTTGATTGAGGCGAGTGCGGGTACGGGGAAGACTTATACGATTGCGAATTTGTATTTGCGACATATTTTAGCGGGGCGTTTGGTGAGTCAGATTTTAGTTGTGACGTTTACGAACGCGGCAACGGATGAGCTACGCGGGCGGATTCGGGAGAAGTTGTATTCTGTGTTGCAGGGGCTTGAAGCGGGGACTGAGAGTGAGGATGCTTTTGTTGCGGCTTTATTAGAGCGATATGATAGCGATACTTGCAAGGCTCGTTTGGAGTTGGCAGTACGGAGTATGGATGAGGCGGCTATTTTTACCATTCATGGCTTTTGCCAACGGGCATTGAAGGAGTTTGCTTTTTTAAGTGGTAAGGCGTTTGAGCTGGAGTTTAATACCAATGAGGATGATTTATTGTTGCCAATTGCTAAGGATTGGTGGCGAAAGAATATCTTTGAGGCGGATGACCTAAGCTATGATGTGGCTAAACAAGCGTGGGCGAGTGTTGATGATTTTTACTGGCAGATTAAACAATTTTTAGCCCGTGAGGTAAAAATTATTCCAGAGGCTTCTAGCGAGACTATTGATATCAATGCCTTGTTTTCTAACTTGCAACAGGCATTTGAACAAAACAAACTGCAGCTAGAAGAAGCTTTAATTAAGCACAATTCAATTTTTAACCAACGCAAAAAATATATTAAACGCAAAGATATTGCCGATAGCTTCGCTGAACTTGAGGCGTGCTTGCATAATAACGATATTGCCCATATTCCCGACAGTATTCAGGCGTTTCAGCTTAGTTATTTGCAAAGTTGTTTAAAGAAGAACCAAAGCCTTGAGGATTTAGATTTCTTTGCATTATGCGATGATTTCGTTAGCCAATATCAACAATACCGACAGCAATTACTCAGCCATTTAATCCGTGATGCCATTCAGTTTTTTAATCAACGAGGCAATGAAGTTAAGCGTGAGCAACAAATTCTATCCTTCAATGATTTATTAATTCAGTTCAATCAAGCCCTGCAATCGCCTACGGGTGAGCAATTACAGAGCAAGCTGCAACAGCGTTATCCTATCGCGATGATTGATGAGTTTCAGGATACCGATCCTGTGCAATATGGTATTTTCAAGCAA
>JALWYT010000180.1 GCA_026992705.1 Thiotrichaceae bacterium | reverse complement strand
ACTAACAGGATTCGCTTTAGCATCAGCCGCTGCACTTATGTTGACAGCCTGCGGTGGAGGTAGCGAATCAAGCAGTAATAGTGCCGCTTCCGATAGTTCAGCAAATGGCAATAATGAAGCAACTGTGCACTGTGCAGGGATTAATGCTTGCAAAGGACAAAGTGCTTGTGCAACTGCAACATCCCAGTGTAAAGGTCAGAATGCTTGCAAAGGTCAAGGCTGGGTAGAAAAAACTCAAGCTGAATGTGAAGCTGCAGGTGGAACAGTCAGTTAAAATTAAATAATGCAATATCCGTAGCCCGCATATAACTTTGCAGAATACGGGATAGACAATGCAGTGCCTTGTCTCTACACAGTGTGTTGTTAATTGCCGTAGAGACAACACATTGCGTTGTCTAATTTTAACCTGAATCAGACAAAATAAACCAATGACAACAACAAACTTACCTTATCTTGGCTTTGGATTGGGCTTACGCAAAGAGCATTACAAAGAAATTATTGACACCAAGCCTGATGTTGATTGGTTTGAAGTGCTAACAGAAAATTATTTAATTCCTGGCGGAAAACCGCTTTATTTTCTCGATAAAATTCATCAAGACTACCCGATGGTCATGCATGGGGTTTCCCTTTCTATTGGCAGCACCGATCCATTGAATATGGATTATCTCAAGCAAGTCAAAGAACTGGCTAGCCGCATTGATGCCTACTGGATTTCTGATCATCTATGCTGGACGGGATTAGGTGGTATTAATGCCCATGACCTACTTCCCCTGCCCTATACCGAAGAAGCCATTAATCATGTCGTCGAGCGTATTCAGCGTGTGCAGGATTTTCTCGGGCGACAGATTTTAATGGAAAATGTCTCTAGCTATATCACTTATAAACAATCTGGCGACGTTACTGAATGGGAGTTTTTTACTGAAGTTTGCGAACGTGCAGACTGCCTGATGCTATTGGATATTAATAATATCTACGTCAGTGCCATTAACCATGAATTTGACCCTGAAGATTATCTCAATAATATTCCCAAACAACGTGTCCAACAATACCATCTTGCAGGGCATAGTGATTACACAAATTACGTTATTGATACGCATGACCACGCCATTGTTGATAGCGTCTGGCAGCTCTATAAAAAAGCGGTTGCTCGCTTTGGGGATGTTTCAACCATGATTGAACGTGATGACAATATCCCACCATTGCAAGATATTTTAGACGAATTACAAAAAGCAAAAGACTTAAAAGCAGAAGTAACGGGGCTAGAACCGCATTATGAGTAAACTAAAAGAAATACAACAAGAATTTCTTAACTACCTAATGCACAAAGATAATAATTTTGCCGCAGAGGTGGTTGGCACTAAGAATTTTGATGTTGCAACACGTTTAGGCATTTATGGTAATGCTTATGCCACGAGGCTGGTCGAAGTCCTGCAAGATAACTACACCGCACTGCATACGCTCATGGGCGATGAACGCTTTGAAAAACTCGCCTATGATTATCTTGAGCAACACCCTTCACAGCATTTTTCTGTTCGCTATTTTGGGCATCAGCTAGCTGAATTTATTCGCCAAAATAAACATGACGACAATGACGAAATCTTTGCTGAAATGGCCGATTTTGAATGGGCTTTGCGAACCGCCTTTGATGCTGCCGATATATCCGCAATAAAAATAGAAGATTTGCAAGCCATTCCACCCGAGCAATGGGGAGAAATGCAATTTAAACTACACTCCTCCGTACACCGCCTTGATCTCAACTGGAACATCCCACAACTCTGGCAAGCAATTGAAAATCAAGATAAACCAATTCCACCAGAAAAAAACGAATACCCCATCAGTTGGCGAATCTGGCGAAAAGGCAAACTCAAAATTTTCTACAAATCACTACAAGTCGATGAAGCATGGGCATTAGATGCCATTATCGCCCAACAAAATTTTGCCGAAATATGCGAAGGACTTTGCGAATGGATTGATGAAATACACACACCACAAAGAGCCGTGGAACTAATAAGTGCTTGGATTAATGATGGCTTGATTATTAGAGTTAAATCAGAGGCTTGAAGAATGATAAACCTTAGTATAATTGATTTTTGTCTAATCTAGTACTATAGGGAATATATTACTATTAATTACAGTGCTATATTCCCTCTTTATATTTTTTAACTATAGGGATTACGCAAAACTATTGTGTGAGTACGGTCGGGTCCCGTTGAGATTATATCAACCGAAATATTTAATAATTCTTCCATGCGTTTTAGATAGGCTTTTGCATTCGTTGGCAATTGCTCATATTCAGTAATACCATAGGTTGACTCGCTCCAGCCTGGGAGTTCTTCGTAAATAGGGATACAGTTTGCGAATTTTTCAGTGGATACAGGGGGAACTTCGTATACATCACCATCAAGTTCATAGGCTGTACAGATTTTTATAGTTTCTAAACCATCGAGTACATCAAGCTTAGTGACACAGATACCTGTGATACTGTTAATATCCATCGAGCGGCGTAGTGAGACAGCATCTAACCAGCCACAGCGTCTTGAGCGACCTGTTGTAGCACCTAGTTCATTACCTTTTTGAGCGAGGTGGTTGCCAATCTTGTCGAATAACTCTGTTGGGAAGGGACCACCACCTACACGGGTGGTGTAGGCTTTGGTAATGCCTAAAACATAGTCAATATTTTTAGGACCGACACCTGAGCCTGTACATGCTCCGCCTGCGGTTGTACTTGATGAAGTAACATAAGGGTAAGTACCATGATCAATATCAAGCAGTGTTCCTTGAGCACCTTCAAACATGACGTTTGCTCCCGATTTACGCAGTTTAGTGAGGTGGTTTGGAATATCTGCAACCATAGGTTTTAATTGCTCTGCATGTTGCATGGCTTCGTCATAAATAGCTTTAGGGTCAACTGATTTGGCTTTGAAGTAGTTGACTAGAGCGAAGTTATGGTATTCCAGCACTTCGTTTAGCTTACTTTCAAAGCGTTCTGGTTGAAACATATCACCTAAGCGGAAGCCACGACGGGAAATTTTATCCTCATAAGCCGGACCAATACCTCGCCCTGTTGTACCAATCGCTTTTTTACCACGAGCTATCTCACGAGCTGCATCAAGTGCGACATGGTAGGGCAGAATGAGTTGACAAGCTTCAGAAAGCTTGAGACGATCACGTACAGGCACACCTTGTGCTTCAAGCATATCAATTTCTTTTAGCAAGGCTATAGGGGATAAGACCACACCATTACCTATCATACAGTCTAAGCCTTCACGCAATACCCCTGATGGTACTAGATGTAATACCGTTTTTTTATCACCAATAACTAATGTATGTCCTGCATTATGTCCACCTTGAAAGCGAACAACACCTGCGGCATCTTCTGTGAGTAAATCAACTAATTTACCTTTTCCTTCATCGCCCCACTGAGTGCCGAGTACTACAACAAATTTACCCATAACTTTTTCTCGTTTAAAACTAAAATTAAATAATTACCTGAGCTTATAATGCCACAACTTGCCAATGACCATTCTCAAAAGTAATTTTACGATTACAATTAAGTGCTTTACAATCAGCTTCTGTCTGATTATCAAGTTGATGAATAACGACTTCACCATTATCTCTTAATTGCTTAATGAAATGTGATAAGGATGGATCAATAGTATTAGGTGCTAAAATTGGCTGTTTTTTTGCTACTTGCTGATAAGTACCCATTTCCAATAATAAACCAAGATTAGTACTAAACCCAGTGGCTGGACGAGCATTACCAAAATGCTTGCCAATATCATCATAACGTCCACCACGTGCAATTTCTCGCCCTGAGCTTGGCACATAGGCAGCATAAACAATGCCTGTATGATAGCTGTAACCACGCAGTTCAGATAAATCAATATGAATGGTAATATCTGACCAGTTTTGAGCAAGACGATTAGTTAAACTGGTAAGGTAGTCAAGTGCTTGCTGTACTTCTCTACCAGCATTGGATAGAGCTTGTTTAGCTTGATCAAGTACCTCAATAGAGCCACTAAGGCGTGGTAATACGGTAAGCATATCACCAATTGGTTTAGATAAATTGCATGTTCGAATCCAAGCATCAATTTCTGGAATCGACTTACGTTCTAACATATCAAAGAATTGTTTTTCTTCTTGTTCAGAAAGCTCTGCTTGTAAGGATAGCCCTCGAAAAATATCAACATGACCAATATCCAGTACCACATTTTTAACCCTTGAAATATTTAATGTTTCAAGCATCAATGAGATAAGCTCACAGTCACTTTCAATACCCGTACTACCAAATAACTCAGCGCCAACTTGTAGAGGGGAACGAGAGCCTTCAAAGTGCTGGCTTTTAGTGCGTAAAACTTGTCCAATATAGCAAAGGCGGTTAGGATGATCAGATTTTAAACCATGTGCATCAATACGGGCAACTTGTGGTGTAATATCAGCACGAATACCTAGCTGTCTCCCAGTAAGTTGATCAGTTACTTTAAATGTTTGTAGATCAAGTATGCTGCCAACACCAGTACGGAGCGAGTCCATGTATTCAACCAGTGGTGGGATAACGAGACGATAGCCCCAGCTTTGATAAGTATCAATAAGGTGGCGACGTAAAGCCTCCATGGTTTCTGCTTCATCGGGCAAGGCTTCGGTAATTCCATCGGGAAGTACCCAGTAATTAGTATCTATCATTGCTTATCATTAGGGGCTAGTATTCAAAGTAATAGTAGTAATCCTGCTCCACCTAATACACTAATCAAACCAATCATTCGCAGCTGTGAATCAGGTATTTTTTGTATGGATACATAAGTTTTCTTTAAACTTGTAGGACTGATAAATGGTAATAGCCCTTCAATAATGAGTACCAATGCAATAGCATTAAATAAATCAGACCAATTAATATCCATTATTCTGTTGTATTTGCTGTGTACTTGTTTGCTTTGTTTCTACTTCAGTTTGTTTGAAGTAATTAAAGAACTCTGAGTCAGGTTCAAGCACGAATACATCACCGGTTTTTCCTAGTGACTGCTTATATGCTTCTAAGCTACGGTAGAAGGCATAAAACTCTGCATCTTTTTGATAGGCATTGGCATAAATTTCTGCTGCTTTTGCATCACCTTCACCACGTACTTTTTCAGCATCACGATAAGCTTCTGCCTCAATAATCGTTGCTTCTCTATCTGCTGATGCTTTAATACGTTCAGCTTCTTCTTTACCGCGTGAACGAAAGTCTTGGGCAACTTGTTTACGCTCCGAACGCATACGTTCAAAGACAGATTCGCTGACTGAATCAGGAAAGTCAATACGGCTAACACGAACATCGACAATTTTGATACCTAACTGCTTAGATACATCATTTGCTTTACCTTGTAAGCCATTCATAATGGCTCCTCGTTCTTCCGATAAAGCTTGTTTAATTGTACGTTTGCTAAATTCATTGCGTAAACCATCTTTCATAATCTGTTCAAGCAAGCGTTGGGCTTCTGCAATACGACCACCACCAGTGGAGCGATAGAATTTGCTAACATCAGAAATTCGCCACTTTACAAAAAAATCGACAATGACATATTTTTTTTCACTCGTTAAGAAACGCTCTGGTTTAGCATCTAAGGTTAATATTTGGTTAGAAAAAGTTTTAACCGTATTAACAAATGGAATTTTAAAGTGTAAGCCTGGTGGAATATCACTTTCAACAATTTCACGGAACTTGAATTTTATCCCTGTTTCACGTTGATCAATTGTGTAAATTGAACTAAGAACAACAATAATAACTGCACCTAAAATTAGGGGTA